>JBASRK010000133.1:0-34956 GCA_049273775.1 Candidatus Acidiferrales bacterium | reverse complement strand
GCCCTGGTTGAAGTCAAGATGGAAAGCTACGACTCCTCCGACTGTCCGCTGTGCCGCTCGGGCATGGTCGCCGTGCGCCCCGGCAGCCGCTACCTCCGCGCCAACCCATAGAGCGCTCCGCAGCCATCCGGTGCCGAGTTCTTTCTTGGCTTCCCGTACACCGTGTCTTGTCCCGGAGAACGTGCGATAATTTAATCGCGTCACTGAATTGAGACACACACCATGCCGAAGCCGCCGCGCAATCGCCGCTCCAAGGAATCGCCCGATGCTGGCTTCTTTCGCGGGCTGGCCGCCGGGCTGGCGGAGGCGGGGCGCGCGTTCTACAGCCGCGGATGGGCGCTAGGCACGAGCGGAAATTTCAGCGCCGTGGTGGAGCGCCAGCCGCTGCGCCTGGCAATCACTGCTTCCGGCGTCGACAAAGCTTCTTTGACGGCCAGTCAATTCCTCCAGATCAACCACGAAGGGAAGCCGCTTCGCGGTCGGGCCAAGCCGTCCGCGGAAGCCCTGCTCCACATCAGCATCGCACGAGCCCGCCGGGCGGGCGCAGTAATGCATACACATTCGGTGTGGGGCACGCTTCTCTCGCAGACCTTCGCTGCCGAAGGCGGGATCGAGCTTACGGGCTATGAGATGCTGAAGGGACTCGAGGGCGTCTCGACCCACCAGCACCGCGAATGGCTTCCCATCCTCGAGAACTCGCAGGATATGCGCCAGCTCGGCGGCAGGGTGGAAGCCCTCCTGGGCCAGCATCCAGGCTCCCACGGCTTTCTTTTGCGCGGCCACGGGCTTTATACTTGGGGACGGGACCTCGCCGAGGCCCGGCGGCACGTGGAGATTCTGGAGTTCCTGCTGGAAGTGCTCGGCCGAACGCACACCGCAGACGCGAGGCCGTTCGAGCGGCGGCGGCGCGGCCGGCCCGACTTGGAGGCAGCAAGGCCATGGCCACGATAAGAATTCGCAGCCAGAATCGGACGTTGACCGAGCCCGCGGCGGTGCGGAAGTACCTGGCGGGCATCGGCATTGACCACGAGCACTGGGAGCCGTCGCATCCCGTCACCGCAAACGCCCCCGCGGAAGAGGTCCTCGCCGCCTATGCGTCTGAAATCGAACGGCTCAAGGCGCAGGGCGGCTACGTCACCGCCGACGTGATTGACGTCCACGCGCAGACGCCGGGTCTCGAGGCCATGCTCAATAAGTTCAATTCCGAGCACTGGCACGACGAGGACGAGGTACGCTTCATCATCGAGGGCCGTGGACTCTTCCACATCCACCCAGGAAACGGGCCGGTGATTGCCATCGAGGTCGAGGCCGGCGACTTGCTTCGCGTGCCGCGGGGCACCTGGCACTGGTTTGACCTCTGCCCCGACCGCCGCATCCGCGCCATCCGCCTGTTCCAGAACCCGGCCGGCTGGACGCCGCATTACACCCAGAGCGGCATGGACAAGAACTACCAGCCGGTGTGTCTCGGGCCAGCTTATATTCCGCGCCAGACGACGCCGAGCTGATCTTGGCCGCAGCAGATCTCCCTGAACCAGTTCGCGCCATCCTGCTCGACATTGAAGGCACCACCACGCCGATTGATTTCGTCTACGGCACACTATTCCCGTTTGCGCGAGCACGAGTCGGCGACTTCGTCCAGCGCCACCGCGACCGGGCAGATGTCCGCGAAGATATCCAGGCTCTGCGAGTCGAATACGCACTGGAGGATTCGCAGGCGCCGGGCTTGCCGGCGTGGCGGGGTGGTTCCGCGAACGCCGAGGCCGATTCCGCCGTGAACTACGCCCTCTGGCTGATGGAGCGCGATCGCAAATCCACCCCGCTGAAATCGCTGCAAGGCAAGATTTGGCAAGCAGGGTATCTGAGCGGGGAACTCCGCGGGCAGTTGTACCCGGATGTGGCGCCTGCGTTCCGGCGGTGGCGGGCACAAGGACGAACAATGGCCATCTTTTCGTCGGGGAGTGTGCTGGCGCAGAAGCTGCTGTTCGCCCATTCCACTGCGGGCGACCTGGCGTCTTTCATCAGCGCTTATTTCGATACGACGACTGGGCCCAAGCAGGACGCGCAGAGCTACGGGCGAATCGCCGCGGCGCTGAGGTTGCCCCCCGCAGACTTGTTGTTTTGCTCGGACGTCGTACCTGAACTGGACGCCGCCCGCCGCGCCGGCATCCACACCGCTCTTTGCGTCCGTTCCGGCACCGGCGCGTCCGTCAACGTTCCGCATTCGGTCATCCGCACCTTCAATGAGGTCTTTCCTTAAACTCCACGGGATGGGCGTAGTCATGCCGCTCCGCTCTGCTTGCAAATGCAGTCCGTTCCCCCTCGCCGCGGCCCCTCGCCTCTGTGGCGTCTCTGCCAGCCGTGCGATAATTCTGGGCTCCCATGCACAACATCAAGCTCACCCTGGCCTACGATGGCACCGATTTCCACGGGTGGCAGATTCAGCGGGGCCAGCCAACCATCCAGGGCACGCTGACCGAGGTCGTGCGCAAGCTCACGGGAGAAAAACTGACCATGCACGGCGCCGGGCGCACCGACGCGGGCGTCCATGCCGCGGGGCAGGTGGCGCACTTCAAGACGCAGTCGGAGCTGACGCCGGCCGAATTCGAGCGGGCGTTCAACGCGTTGCTGCCGCCGGCCATCCGCGTGGTCGCCGCCGAAGAGGTCGGACCCGAATTCCACGCCCGCTGGCAGGCGCAGGCCAAGACCTACCATTACCGGATTTATCGTGGACGCGTCGTGCCGCCGTTCGAGTGGCGCTATGTCCTGCATTATCCCTATCCGCTGGATCTGCCGGCGATGGCCGCAGCCGCCGGGGAGTTTGAGGGCGAGCACGATTTCACCTCGTTTGCAGCTTCGAGCGGTTCCGAGGACGACGACCGTGAGCGCACCACAGTCAGGGTCATCTATCGCTCCGAGGTAGAGGTCACCGACGACGGCCACGTCATCACGTACGCTGTCCGGGGCCGCTCCTTTCTTCGCTACATGGTACGCAAGATCGTAGGGACGCTGCTCGAAGTCGGCCGCGGCAAACTGTCGCCCGCCGACATTCCGCGTCTGTTTGAGATGCGCGACCGCTCGCGTTCCGGCCCGACCGTGCCGCCACAGGGACTGTGTCTGGTTTCCGTGGAGTATCCCGACCCCGCGGCGTCGCTCACTCGAAGCGTGGGGCCGGCCGGACCGCGATAGGCCATCGGCGAGGAAGTGGGTATCCCACCTCTCGAGCGAATTCAGGTAGAATCGGCGGCGATGGCCACGTCAGCAACACTTTCGTCGCAAGTGGAGTCTGTCAACCCCGCAACCGGAGAGGTGATTGCCAGGTTTGAGGCCACTTTGCCGGTGGAGGTGCCGCACATCATGGCCCAGGCACGCCGGGCGCAGGTGGGATGGGCCGCGGAGCCGCTGAGGACGCGTTGCGCGATGGTGCGGCGGCTGCGCGAAACGATTTACGCGCGGCGCCAGGAGATCGCCGGCCTGGTGACCCGCGAATCGGGCAAGCCGCGTGTCGAAGCGCTGTTTGCCGACCTCCTGGTGTCGCTCGATTCAGCCGACTATTACGCGAATCAAGCAGCCGCGCTGCTGCAGTCCGAGCGCGTGCCCCACCACAACCCCGCGGTGAAGGCCAAGTCCGGCTGGCTGCACTACGAGCCTTACGGCGTAATCGGCGTGATTTCGCCGTGGAACTATCCGCTGGCCATCCCCATGGGCCAAATCATTCCGGCGGTGGTGGCGGGCAATGCCGTGGTGCTGAAACCCTCGGAACTGACTCCGTCGTGCGGCGCGCTGGTCGAAGAGCTTTTCACACAGGCGGGTTTCCCGGCTGGAGTGGTGCAGGTCATTCAAGGGCGCGGCGACTTAGGCGCCGCGTTGGTGGAGGCTGGTCCCGACAAGGTGATTTTCACCGGCAGCGTGGCTACCGGAAAGCGCGTCGCGGAGGCCTGCGCGCGCCGGCTCATCCCGTGCGTGCTCGAGCTCGGCGGCAAGGACGCGATGATCGTCCTCGCCGACGCTGATTTGGAAGTCGCCTCGAGTGCCGCCGTCTGGGGCAGCTTCACCAATTGCGGCCAGGCCTGCCTCTCGGTCGAGCGCATCTACGTGGAGCACGCCATCGCCGAACGCTTCAGCGAGCGCTGCGCCGCGAAGACCCAGCTCTTGAAACTCGGGCCGGGCGAGGACCCGCACACCGAAGTGGGTCCGATGATCCGCCCGGCCCAGGTGGACCGCGTTGAAGATCAGCTGCGGGAAGCTGTCGCCCGCGGGGCGCGGATTCTGGCCGGCGGGCGGCGGCGACCCGATCTCGGTCCGTGTTTCTTCGAGCCCACGGTGGTGGCCGACGTAGCCAACTCCATGCGGTTGATGCAGGAGGAGACGTTTGGCCCGGTGCTGGCGCTGCGCAGCGTGGCCAGCGCCGACGAGGCAGTCTCGATGGCCAATGACTCGCCGTTCGGCCTGGCCGCGAGCATCTGGACTGGCGACAGCCGGCGCGGTCGCCGCCTGGCCGCCCGAATACGCGCCGGGGCAGTGATGGTCAACGACGTGGCCAGCTATTTCGGCATCTCCGAAGCGCCGCACGGCGGGCGCGGCGCGAGCGGCTGGGGCCGCACGCACTCGCGGCTCGGTCTGCTGGAGATGGTCCAGGTAAAATACGTGGATGTGGATAAGCTCTCGCGCTGGCCCAAGTCCTGGTGGTACGGCTACGACGAAGAGCTGGGCGTCGCCGCGGATCGCTTCCTGGAGTTCTTGTTCGCCCCCGAGTGGCGCCATCGCTGGCGCAGCGCCCGCGGCGCTCTGCGGGCGGTGTTCCGGGGGCACCGGATTTAGAGAGGCAGAAGAAAAAAAGAAGCAGAGGAAGTAGGAGGCAGAGGAGAAGAAACCGATGGCCTCGGCGCTCTGGGTGCCTCAGCGTGCTCTGTGTTGATGTTTTCTTTCTGCGAGGGAGGGCTCAAATAGAATGTCGGAAACTACTGCGCCGGTTGCCGCAGAGCAGGAGGCCAAGCCGAAGATCAAGACGCGCAAGCCCAAGCAGCGCGCCTGCGATGAAAAACCCAAGGGCAAACTCTGCAACGGCCACCTGAAGCGCTGGTACGACTACCCAAAGGAGATCGAAGCGCTGATCGGCCCCAAAGCGGAGATCTACCGCTGCGAATTCTGCAAGACGCTCTATAAGCCCGACCTCTCTGAGATGCCGCACAGCTATACGCTGAGGTACTAGGGACTTGAAACCCACAGGTGTGAACGAAGATCTGATCTACGACTGGAACACGGTCGCGGGATTTCAGATTCCCCGCAGCCGCAGGGTCATGCTGGACGACGAAACGCTGCGCGACGGCCTGCAAAACCCTTCGGTCCACGACCCCACCATCGGCGAAAAGATCGAGATCCTCCACCTGATGGAGGCGCTGGGAATTGACTCAGTGAACATCGGCCTGCCGGGCGCCGGGCCGCGGGCGCTGGCGGATACCGAAGCCCTGGCGCGGGAGATCGTGCGGGCGAAGCTGAAAATTCGCCCGAACTGCGCGGCGCGGACGCACGAAAACGACATCCGGCCCATCGCCGAGGTGTCGCAGCGCACGGGGCTCGCCATCGAAGCGGCCACGTTCCTGGGTTCTAGTCCCATCCGCCGGCTGGTAGAAGATTGGACCGTGGACCACCTCCAACGCACAACCGAAAAAGCAGTGCGCTTCGCCGCGGCGCACGGCTTGCCGGTGATGTACGTCACCGAGGACACCATCCGCACCGACCCCGACACTGTCCGCAGGCTCTATTCAACGGCCATCGGCTGCGGCGCACGCGCCATTGTGCTGTGCGACACGGTCGGCCACGCTACCCCGATCGGCGCCTACAACCTGGTGAAGTTTGCCTTCGAGGAGGTGGTCAAGCCGTCGGGGGAGAAGATCCGTGTGGACTGGCACGGCCACTGCGATAGGGGGCTGGCCATCGCCAACTCGCTGGCGGCCATCGCCGCGGGCGCCGACCAGGTGCATGCGGCCGCCAATTCGCTCGGCGAGCGGGTGGGCAACACACCGATGGAGCTGATGCTGGTGAACCTGCGCCTGCTGGGGCTGATCGAGCGCGACCTCTCTCGCCTGAAGGAGTATTGCGAGAAGGTGGCGCGCGCCACGCACACTACCATTCCGCCAAACTATCCGGTGATCGGCCGCGATGCCTTCCGCACGGCCACCGGTGTCCACGCCGCCGCGATCATCAAGGCTTTCCGGAAAGACGACCCCATGCTCGCGAACTCGGTCTATAGCGGCGTGCCGTCGCACCTGTTCGGCCTCGAGCAGGTGATCGAGATTGGTCCGATGAGCGGCCGCTCGAACGTCATCTACTGGCTCGAGAAGCGCGGCATCCCCGCCACCGACGAGCTGGTCGCTCGCATCTTCGATGCCGCGAAGAAGGCCACCCGTGTCCTCACCGAGGAGGAAATCCTCACGCTCTGCGGCCAGTCAGCACGGACCTGAAGCCGCAGTTCCGATTGATTTTTGGGTTGACGCCTGCGAGCGATTGTTGGACACTGGCGCGCCCGCGGTGAACCAAACAACCAGGCGGACAAAATCCTGCAGCGCACGATCTGAATCTGTGAGATTCCTTCTTGTCTGTTGTTGTATCCTGATGGCCATGGCGACCGCCATGACCCAAACCCGTGCGCCGGCTACCGGCGCAAGTGTCACGGAGCTCGCCTGCGACGCCCGCGTCGCTCACGCCCTCGATTGGCTGACGAGAAACGTTGCCTGGGTTACCGACGAACAGGTCCGCATCACCGAAATCCCCGCGCCGTCATCCCACGAGGCACAGCGCGCCGCTCACGTGCGCAAACTGCTGGCCGCTTACGGCTTGCGCGTGCATGGCGATGATGCGGGCAACGTGATTGGTGAGCGGGCCGGCGCGACGTCCGCCGACATCGTGATTCTCGCCGCGCACCTGGACACTGTTTTTTCCGCAGGGACCAATACGCAGGTGCGCCGTGAGAACGGCCGGCTGTATGCCCCGGGTATTTCGGATAACGGCGCGGGGCTGGCGGCGCTGGCGGCGGTAGCGCGCGCGCTGCAGGAGGGCAAGCTCAAGACGCGCATGACGGTTCTGTTTGTTGCCGACGTGGGTGAAGAGGGCGAAGGCAACTTGCGCGGCATGCGGAAGCTGGTGGAGAGCTATCGCAGCCGGCTGCGCTACGTCATCGCTCTCGACGGCGCGAGCACCGACCACGTCACCACTTCGGCGCTGGCTTCGCGGCGGATCGAGGTCAGCGTGCTGGGCCCCGGCGGCCATAGCTGGTCCGATTTCGGTTTGCCAAACCCCATCCATGCGCTCGCCCGCGGCGTTGCCCGCTTCGTCCGCGTGCGCGTGCCCGCCGTGCCACGCACGACTTTTAACGTTGGCGCTATCGAAGGCGGCACGTCGGTCAACTCGATTCCGTACCGCGCCGCCATCAAGGTGGACCTGCGCTCGGAGTCCGAACCGGAACTCGACCGCCTCGAAACGGCCCTGCGCGAAGCCATCCGAGGAGGCGTGGACGAGGAGATGGAAGCTTCCCGGGAGGGCGAGAAGGGCGGCCGGCCTGACAACGGCAAACTCGAGATCAAGTTCCGCGTCCTGGGCATCCGCCCGGGCGGCCAGTTGCCGGAAGGCTCGCCGCTGCTTGCCGTCCTGCGCGGTGCCGACAGCTATCTTGGCAACCGCTCACGTGAAGAGCGCTCCTCAACCGATGCGAATATCCCGCTTTCTCTCGGCATCCAGGCCATTTCCATCGGCGCCGGCGGGCAGGCCGGAGGGGCGCATTCGCTCGGGGAGTGGTATGACCCTGCCGGCCGCGAGCTGGGGCTGCAGCGCGTGCTGCTCACTCTGCTCGGCGTGGCCGGCGTGGAATCTCCGGCGGGGAAATGATCGGTGTCCGCCGCCATGCGGGATCCCCAATCGCGCCGCGATGGGTGCCGTTTGTCCTCTTCCTGCTGACGCTCGCTGCGTTGGCGGCGGTGCGCCCCGGCTCAGGCGCGGGCCGAGCTCTAGTTCCTGAACCTCCCAGCTTAATTCTCCTAAACGGCGTAATTTACACCGGCGACACGTCGCGGCCTCGCGTCCAGGCGGTGGCCATCCGCGGCGAGATCATTGTCGCGACGGGCGCGACCGCCGAGATGCGTCGCCTAGCCGGGCCGAGCACGCGCATCGTTGATCTCCAGGGCCGGTTCGCCATGCCCGGCTTCAACGACGCTCACATACATCTCGCCAACGGGGGCCAAGCCAAACTCGCGGTGGACCTTGAAGGGGCGAAGTCGCTCGTCGAGTTCCAAAGTCGCATCCGAGCGAGGCTCGGAGAATTCAAGGCGGGGGAGTGGGTCACGGGTCGCGGCTGGGACCATACGTTGTGGCCGGAAGAGAGATTTCCGACGCGTGCCGACCTGGACGGCATTTCAAGCAAGCATCCGATGATGTTTACACGGGTGGATGGACATGTCGCCGTCGCCAATTCGCTGGCTTTGCAGTTGGCCGGCGTTTTCAAACACACGAAGGACCCGCCCGGCGGCAGCATCGAGCGCGACGCGGCGGGCGAGCCCACCGGCATGCTGAAGGAAAACGCCATGGGACTGGTGAGCCGGAAGGTTTCGCCGCTCAGTCCGGCGCAACGGCGTCGCGGCATTGAACTTGCCCTGGCCGAGGCCGCTCGATTCGGTGTCACCTCGCTACAAGACAATTCCGCCTGGGAGGACTTTCTAGTCTACGAGCAACTCAAGAAAGATGGCCTGCTGACCGCGCGCATAACCGAATGGCTGCCGTTCCTCGAACCGCTGCCGCGGCTCGAGCAGATGCGCCGCCAAGGCGGCACATCAGATCCATGGGTCAAGACCGGCGCGCTCAAGGCCATTCTCGACGGCTCGCTCGGGTCACGTACGGCGGCGATGCTGGCGCCGTATACGGATGACCCTTCGACGAGCGGCATCCTGCGGGTGGAGCCCGAGCGCCTCAAGCAGATGGCGGTTGAACGCGACAAAGCCGGCTTCCAACTTGCGTTCCATGCCATCGGAGACCGCGCCAACCGCGTCGCGCTCGACGCCTTTGCAGCGGCGCGCGATGCCAACGGGCCTCGGAACCGGCGCGACCGCATCGAGCATGCCCAGGTGGTCGCGCCCGAAGACTTCGCGCGCTTCGCCGAGCTGGGCGTAATCGCTTCGATGCAGCCCGTGCACGAGTCCACCGACATGCGCTGGGCCGAAGCGCGGATGGGCGCGGCGCGTTCCCGCGGCGCCTACGCCTGGAGCTCCATGCTCCAGCGCGGCGTGAGGCTCGCGTTTGGAACCGACTACCCCGTGGAGCCTGTCAACCCTTTGCGTGGCCTTTATGCCTGCGTCACTCGCGAGCTGCCCTCGGCCGGCCCGCCGGGCGGCTGGCAGCCGCAGGAGAAAATCTCGCTCGAGGAATGCATCCGGGCTTACACCGCCGGCTCCGCCTACGCCCAGTTTGAGGAAGGGAAGAAGGGCCAGATCGTTCCGGGCCAGTACGCCGACATCGTCGTTCTTTCCGCCGATCTCACACGCATCCCTGCCCCCGAGCTGCTAAGGGCAGAGGTCTTGCAAACCTTCGTTGGCGGCCGCCTCGTGTACGAGAGGCGATGAGCGAGCGCCTCAAGGCCGACGCGGCGCTGACGCTGTGCACGGTGCTCTGGGGCGCCACGTTCGTGGTGGTGAAGGGGGCGCTCGAGTCCGCTTCGGTTTTCGCCTTCATGGCGGTGCGGTTCACCCTTGCGGCGCTGCTGATGGCGGTGATCTACCGCTCCGCCTTGCGCAAGCTCACTCGCGCGGAGATCTGGGCCGGAGCGCAGATCGGCTTCTTCATGTTTACCGGCTACGCTTTTCAGACCCGCGGGCTGCTGCTGACCACGCCATCGAAAGCGGCGTTCATTACCGGCTCGGGCGTGGTGCTGGTGCCCGTGCTGATGGCGCTTTTCTGGGGGCGCCGCATCAATCGCTGGGTCTGGGTGGGAGCGCTGGCGGCCCTGGTCGGGCTATATTACCTCACGGTTCCCCCGGCGGGCCTAACGCAACTCAATACCGGCGACCTGCTCGTATTTGTCTGCGCGGTGCTGTTTGCCCTGCACATCATCTTTGTCGGCCGCTATAGCCCTCATCATTCGGTCGGGGCGCTGAGCTTCCTCCAGGTAGCCACGACCGCCGCGCTGACACTCGCGGCCCTGCCGGTGCTTGCAGCGACGCGCTGGGAAACACCGCGGCTCGATTGGAATGCGGGCCTCGTGTTTGCCGTGCTGGTCACCGCGGTGCTGGCCACCGCGGTGGCCTTCTCCGTGCAGGTGTGGTCGCAGAAGTACACCACGCCCACGCACACGGCGATCCTGTTCAGCCTCGAGCCGGTCTTCGCCGCGATCACTTCTTATCTGGTTGTGCGGGAGCGGCTGGGTAACCGGGCGCTGGTCGGCGCCGGACTCATCCTTGCCGGCATCCTGCTGGCGGAGCTAAAGGGTCCGACGCAGGCGGCCGCGGAATCACCCGGCCCGGTCAGCGAATCCCCTGAAGCGGGTTCCTAGCAGGGAATCGGCGGTCGTGGAACGAGCACTTCGCCCTATGTGCATCGCTGAGATGGAAATTGAGCCTTAATTTGCCTTCGAGACCTTCACGTCCACCGGGTCGTACATCGTCACGCTGGGCTTGCGGCGGGCCTCGTAAGCGTCAATCTCGGCCTCATGCTGCAGGCTCAGCCCGATGTCGTCGAGGCCCTTGAGCAGGACCATCTTACGGAACGGATCGATCTCAAAGGAAAGGTTGAGACCGATTTCGTCGGTGAGGGTTTGGTTGGGCAGGTCCGCGGTCAAGCGGTAGCCCTCGCGCTGTTCGGCGCGCTCGAAAAGGTCATCCACTTGCGCGTCGCTGAGGGTGACAGGCAGGATGCCGTTCTTGAAGCAATTGTTATAGAAAATGTCGCCGAAGCTGGGAGCGATCACAACGCGAAACCCATAGTCCAGCACGCCCCAGGGCGCATGCTCGCGGCTCGAGCCGCAGCCGAAGTTGGTCCGGGCCAGCAGAATGGAAGCGCCCCGGTAGCGCGGCCAATTGAGCACAAAGTCGGGGTTAGGCTTTTCGCCGTCCAGGTACCGCCAGTCGTAGAACAGCAGCCGGCCGTAGCCCTCGCGCGTGAGCAGCTTGCAGAACTGCTTGGGGATCATCTGGTCGGTATCCACGTGGACGCGATCCAGCGGCGTCACAAGTCCCGTATGCTTGGAGAAGGGCTGCACGGGGTTATTCGGTCGCCTCCACACCCCACTCGCGAATATCCACGAAGTGGCCGGCGATGGCCGCGGCGGCAGCCATGATCGGGCTGACCAGATGCGTGCGGCCGCCTTTGCCCTGGCGGCCTTCGAAGTTGCGGTTTGAGGTGCTGGCGCAGCGCTCGCCCGAGGGCAACACGTCGGGGTTCATGCCGATACACATGCTGCACCCGGCGTCGCGCCAGTCGAAGCCGGCATCGGTGAAAATCTTGTCCAGGCCTTCTTTTTCCGCCTGGGCTTTGACCACCCGCGAGCCGGGGACCACCATCGCCTGCTTGATCGTCCGGGCCACTCGCTTGCCATCAGCAACCTGCGCTGCGGCGCGTAAATCCTCGATACGTGAGTTCGTGCATGACCCAATGAAGACACGGTCCAGTGGAATGTCCACGATGGGCGTACCCGGCCGCAGGCCCATGTACTCCAGCGCGCGAATTACGGCCTTATGCTCGTCGGGATCGGAGATCTGACTGGGATCCGGGACGCGGCCGGTGACTTCGGTAACCATCCCCGGGTTTGTGCCCCAGGTCACCTGCGGGGCGATCTTCCCGGCATCGAATTCGACCGTCTTGTCGTACACCGTCCCCGGATCACTGGCTATGGATTTCCACTGCTGGACTGCCTGTTGAAAGTCTTTGCCCCGCGGCACGAACGGACGGCCCTCCATGTAAGCGAAAGTGGTGTCGTCTGGCGCAATCATTCCTGCCCGGGCACCGCCCTCGATGGACATATTGCAGATGGTCATGCGGCCTTCCATGGAAAGGGCGCGGATGGCTTGGCCACCGTACTCAAAAACGTATCCCGATCCGGCATCCACGCCCAGCTCGCCGATGATGTGCAGGATGATATCTTTGGCAGTGACGCCGGACTTGCGTTCGCCCTGGACCAGGATGTGCATCGTCTTCGAGCGGAACTGCGAGAGGCATTGCGTGGCCAGGACGTGCTCGATTTCGCTGGTGCCGATGCCGAAGGCGAGCGTGCCGAAGGCGCCGTGGGTCGACGTGTGGCTGTCGCCGCAGACGATGGTTTGTCCCGGCTGTGTGATGCCCAGTTCGGGCCCGATGATGTGCACGATGCCCTGGTTGCCGCTGTGCATATCGAACAGCCGCACGCCGGTTTCGCGGCAATTGCGCGCCAGCGCCTCGAATTGGCCGGCAGCGTCCTTGTCCAGGATGGGTAAGTGGCGATCTTTGGTGGGGACCGAGTGGTCCATCACTGCGAAGGTCAGCTCGGGCCGGCGCACCTTGCGTCCCGCGGTCTTTAGCCCGGCAAACGCCTGCGGGGATGTGCCTTCGTGGATCAAATGGCGATCAACGTAGATGAGCGCAGGCTGGCCGGGCGCCTCGTGGACGACGTGGGCGTCCCAGATTTTTTCGTACATCGTGCGGGGGCGCATTTCTACGCCTTTCCATTCTAACAGGGCGGGCGCGTCACGCCAATCCCTCCGGCTGCGACCGTGCAACGCTCTGCGCAAGGGCCGCGTCTTATTTCAATGGAGGGCCCTGACGCGGCGTTGCGAGCCTGTTCGAGAGCGCGCTAAGCGGTTGCCGCTCCCCCCGGAGAGTTGCTTACAGGAACGAGCGGTGGGCCGTCTATCCAGTAGGGCCGGCTACGGTGGTATAATAATCCCAGTAGCCTGGCAATCTTAGCTATTACGGGAGCAAGAAAATGGGCATTCAAATTCGGGAACTGCTGCATTGGGCCAGGCAGCGGAAAATCCTGGCCACGTTGGTGGTGACCCTCACCCTGGGTATCGGCATCCTGATGGGTACAGTCATCTCGGGGCGCGTCGTGGCCACCAAGGGCCTGGTCTCGAGCGGCGCCACGCCGCTCGCCATCCCTGATCCGGTGCAGATGTCGAGCGCGTTCGCTTCCATCGTCAACAAGGTCGAACCGGCGGTGGTGAATATCTCCACCACGCAGGTAATCGAGCGGAAGCGCGGACCGCGCCGCCCGCGCAGCCAGGAAGACCCTTTCCAGGATTTCTTCGATCGTTTTTTTGATTCTCCCGACCAGGGTCCCACCGCGGAGCGCAGCCTGGGTTCCGGCGTGATCGTGGATAAGAAGGGCTACATCCTGACCAACAACCACGTGGTCGAGCAAGCCACCAAGATCCAGGTGCAGTTCAACGGCGAGTCTACACGCTACACCGCCAAGGTGATCGGCACCGACGACGAGACCGACCTGGCCGTGATCAAGATTGAGACCAGCCGCGAGCTGCCCACCGCCAAATTGGGGAACTCCGATGGCGTGCAGGTCGGCGACTGGGTGCTGGCCATCGGTAGCCCGTTCGGCTTGCAGGCTACCGTCACCGCCGGCATCGTCAGCGCGAAGGATCGCGCCGGCATCGGGCAACAGTTCCAGCGCTTCCTGCAGACCGACGCGGCCATCAACCCGGGGAATTCGGGCGGGCCGCTGGTGGACATGGCCGGACAGGTGATCGGCATCAACACCGCGATCATTACCGGCAGCCGCGGGTACGAGGGCGTGGGCTTTGCGCTGCCGTCGAACACAGCCATCAACGTCTATAACCAGCTCATCTCCACCGGCAAGGTGACCCGCGGTTCGATTGGCGTGCGGTTCACCGAAGAGAACGGCACGAATGCGATTGTGTTGAAGGAACTGGGCGCGCCGTACGGCATCGTCATTGAGGACGTCGAGCCGGGCAGCCCGGCGGCGAAGGCCGGCCTGCAGCCGGGCGACGTTATCACCTCGGTGAACGGCAATCCCGTGCATAAGGGCAATGAGCTGGTCAATCCTATTGCGCAAACCCGCGTCGGCGACAAGGTCCGCGTCACTTACGTGCGGGATCACAAGGAACGCGAAGCCACCCTCACCGTCGAGGATCGGGTCAAGGTCTTCCCGGACCGTGCCGGGCACAACGAAGGGCAGCCCGGGGAAGCAACTCCGGTGGAGTTCGGCCTACGTGTCGAGGACCTTACAAGCGATCGCGCGCGCCGGCTGGGCATTGAGGCGCAGCGGGGCGTGCTGGTGACGGAAGTCCAGCCCGCCGGCTTCGGCGATGACATCGGGCTGGCTCGCGGGGACATCATCGTGGAAGTAAACCACGAGGCCATCTCCTCGGTGGGCGATTACCGTCGCGTTCTGGCCAAGCTCAAGGCCGGGGAAAACGTCGTGTTCAAGGTGATGCGGCGCGCCGATACCGATCGGATGCTGACCGTGTTCTTGGCCGGAGTGGTGCCCGGCGAGAAGCAATAGTCCGCGGCCGGAATCGTCGCACGAACCGTGAAGGAAGCAACCCAGCCATGCGCCTGAAGCCGTATCTCGCATTCCTCGGGGCGGTGCTCCTGCTCAGCGCTGCCTCGGTTTCGTCTTCTCCCGGGAAGAAACAGCCGGTAGAGTCTTCTCGCAAGAGCACTGATTCCTCTGCAAAGATCACTGCCAAGCCGGGCTCGAGAAAGACCTCCACGAAACGCAGCAAGGGGCGCCGCCGCGACCGCGGCCCGAAGGCTCCCACCCCCGACCGGATCCGGGAGATTCAGTCGGCGCTCGCCCGCGAAGGAGCTTATTCGGGCGAGCCGAACGGCAAGTGGGACCCGGCAAGCGTGGAAGCCATGAAGCGCTTTCAGGCTTCCCACGGGCTGAGTCCGAACGGCAAGCTCGATGCCCATAGCCTGCAGAAGCTAGGCCTCGGTTCGGGCGTTGCAGGGCTCGCGGCGCCGCGCGCTCCTGCGCCGCCGATGCCAGCCACCATACTGCGCCCGCGGTAATCGCCTCCAGCCGAACGCGCAATCACTCTTATTTCACCCTCAGGGGCGCGTTCGTTGACGCCTGCTGGGCCGTCTGCTAAATTGATCGTGCCACGCAGTGATCGCACTTCGGTTGGCTCGGACACTTCAGGCCGGATCGCAAAGGCAAATGAGGAGACTGTATGGCCACCGCAACCATGCCCAGGGTTTATAAGAACTACATCAATGGCGAGTGGGTGGAATCCCACAGCAACCGGGCGTTCGAGAACCGCAACCCCGCCAGCACCGATGAATTGGTCGGGATGTTCCCGTCCTCAACCGAAGAGGACGTTTATGCCGCCGTGGATGCCGCCCGGGAAGCCTACAAGACCTGGCGGCTGGTGCCGGCGCCCAAGCGGGCCGAGATCCTGTTTCGCGCCGCCGAAATCCTGGTGAAGCGTAAGCAGGATCTGGCCCGCGACATGACCCGCGAAATGGGCAAAGTGCTGACCGAAACCCGCGGCGACGTCCAGGAAGCCGTTGACATGACCTATTACATGGCCGGTGAAGGCCGACGCCAGTTCGGGCACACCACGCCCTCGGAGCTGCCGAACAAGTTCGCCATGTGCGTCCGACAACCCATCGGGGTCTCGGCGATGATCACGCCGTGGAATTTCCCGATGGCCATTCCGTCGTGGAAGATCATGCCGGCGCTGGTCTGCGGCAACACCGTCGTTTTCAAGCCGGCGTCGGATACACCGCTTTCCGCTTACAATCTGGTGCAGATCCTCACCGAAGCGGGCGTGCCGCGGGGCGTGGTGAACATCGTTACCGGCTCGGGCCGCGGCGTGGGCGCGCCGCTGATGAAGCACCCGGACGTTTCGCTGGTGAGCTTCACCGGCTCGACCGAAGTGGGCCGCACAGTGAGCGAGGCGTGCGCCCCGGGGTTCAAGCACTGCCAGCTTGAGATGGGCGGGAAGAACATCATCATTGTCATGGACGACGCCAATCTCGACCTGGCCGTGGATGGCGCCATCTGGGGGGGCTTCGGCACCACCGGCCAGCGTTGCACCGCGGCCAGCCGCGTCACCGTTCACAAGAAGGTGTACAAGGAGTTCCTCGAGCGCTTTACGGGCCGCGCTAAATCACTGAAGGTCGGCGACGGCCTCGAGCCCAGCACCGACATGGGGCCCTGCGTCAATGAGTCGCAGCTCCACACGGTGATGGAATATGTCGAGATCGGCAAAAACGAAGGAGCTAAGTTGGTCGCCGGCGGGCACCGCCTGGAGAGCGGCGTGTACGCCCGCGGCTGGTTTCACGAGCCGACTGTGTTTGCGGATTGCGACCCGAAGATGCGCGTCGCGCAGGAAGAGATCTTCGGCCCGGTGGTCTCAGTGATCCCTTCCGACAATCTCGAACAGGCGCTCGAGATCGCGAACGGCGTGGCCTATGGCCTTTCGGCCTCGATCTACACCCGCGACGTCAACAGGGCCTTCCAGGCCATGCGCGATCTCCACACTGGCATCGTCTACGTCAACGCGCCCACCATCGGCGCCGAGACCCACCTGCCCTTTGGCGGCACCAAGCAGACCGGCAACGGTCACCGCGAGGCGGGAATAGCGGCGATTGATTTCTACTCGGAGTGGAAGACGCTCTACGTGGACTTCTCCGACCGGTTGCAACGCGCGCAGATTGACACCTCGGGCTTCGCCCGCCTCGGCGATTAGGCGACCCGGCATCGTTGCCGCTCCTGCTCGGTAGAGGCGCCCTGCCATCTATTTGCATTCTGCGCCGTACGAGTTGACGCTCTCGTGCGCCACGGATACAATAAAATTGCGGGCGTTTTCGCCCGGGCATGCAATGCGTAATCCGGCGCTCAACGAAAAACGCAACCAGCAGATCCTGGCAGACGTGGTCCGCGCCTACATCGAGACGGGCGAGCCCGTCTCTTCCCGCGTCATCGCCCGGCGTCACCCGGAGGAGCTGAGCTCCGCGACGATCCGCAGCGTGATGGCCCAGCTCGAGGAGGACGGCTATCTCTATCAGCCGCACACCTCGGCCGGGCGCGTCCCTACGGCCGCAGCCTATCGCTTCTTCGCCCAGCAGATTGCTTCCCGGGCCACGCTCGACCCCGAGGACCGGGAATGGATCCGGGGGGAGCTGGCCTCGGCCGCCACGCCGGAAGAGGTCACCGAGCGCGCCGGGCACGTGCTCGCGGCCGTCTCGCGGGGCCTGGGGATCATTGTCTCGCCCCCGCTGGCCAGGACCGTGCTCGAGCACCTGCGCTTTCTGCTGCTGCCCGATGACCGGGTTGTTGTGGTGCTGGTCTCCTCAGGCGGCAACGCTCGCGACAAGGTCTTGCGCACTGAGCGGCGCTTCACTCAGGCCGAACTCGACCTCACAGCAGAGTATCTTAACCACCACTACGTCGGCTGGACGCTCGAGGCCATCCGCGTCGACCTGCTGGCGCGCCTGGCGACGGAGCGCGAGCGGTACGACCGCCTGGCCTCGAACGCGCTGATGCTTTGCGACCCTAGCCTGCTGGCCGACGCGCCGGGACGCCAGATTTACGTGGAGGGCGCAGCGCAAATCGCCACGGCGCCGGAATTCGCCGACCAGGCACATTTGCGCGACCTGTTGGCCACCATCGAGGAGAAGCACAAGCTGTTGGCGCTGCTGACCGGCTGCATCGAAGCCCCTGAGCCGGTGCACGTGCAGATCGGCGTCAAGGAGATGAGCGCTGCCGGCGACCATTTGGCGCTGATCACGGCGCCTTACTCCCTCCACGACCAATTGCAAGGCTCGCTCGGCGTGCTGGGGCCGATGCGCATGCAGTACGAGCGCGCCATTACCGCCGTGGCCTACGTGGCCAGGCTGTTCAGCGAAACTATGAGCAGGAGTTAGCCATCCGTGGCCGATCGCAAACACCCTGAAAAAGCGCCGCCGAGCCCGGACTCTGAAGCCGCAGCAGAGGCGCGACGCGACACATTGCTGGAATCTTCCGAAGGCCCGGCGTCCGCCTCTTTAGACGCCGCCGCGCTGGCCGACCAGCTCGCCGCGGCCCAGGCCGAAAAGGAAGAACTCCGGCAAACGCTCGTCCGCCGGCAAGCGGATTTCGAGAACTATCGCAAGCGGATCGAGCGGGAGCGGCTCGAGGAGGCGCAGCGCGCCGTTGCCCGGCTGATCGAGGGCCTGCTGCCTGTTCTGGACGCGTTCGAGCGGGCGCTTGCGGCGCATGATGACCCGACCTACGAGGACTATCGCAAGGGATTCGAGCTTATCTATCGGCAGCTCCGGGACGCGCTGGAGCGCCAGGGGCTGAACCGCATCGAAGCCGAGGGAAAAACCTTCGACCCGCATCTCCACCACGCGATTGAGCGCATAGAGTCTGAAGATCACGAAGACGGCGCAGTGCTCGAGGTGCTCCAGCCGGGTTACCGGCTTCGCGACAAAGTGCTGCGGCCGGCCACGGTGCGCGTCGCCGTCCATCTGGGCGAGCGGGCGTCCCAGGCGTCCAAGCGAGTAAACTGAGAGATCCATGGCCGCAGCGCAAAAACGCGATTACTACGAGATGCTGGGCGTGCCCCGGACGGCGGCTGCCGAAGAAATCAAGTCCGCTTACCGCAAGGCGGCGCTCAAGTGGCACCCCGACCGCAACCCCAGGGACAAGCACCAGGCCGAGGAACGCTTCCGCGAAGCCACCGAGGCCTACAGCGTGCTCTCCGACCCGCAGAAGCGCGCCGCTTACGACCGGTATGGCCACGCCGGCATCTCCGGCGTAGGTTTCGATCCAGGCTTCAACCGCACCATCTTCGAGGAGTTCCAGGACATCTTCGGCGACTTCTTCGGCTTCGAGGAGGTTTTGGGCGGCGGACGCCGCGGCCGAAGCCGCGTGCAGCGCGGCGCGGACCTGCGCTACGACATGAGCTTGAGCTTCGAGGAAGCGGCGAGCGGCGTAACGACCAAGGTCAAACTGCCGCGGCTGGAGTTTTGCGAGGCCTGCAACGGCACCGGCGCCAAGGCGGAGACCGGAGTTACCGCCTGCCAATCGTGCGCCGGCCGGGGCCAGTTACACTACCAGCAGGGCTTCTTCACCGTCACGCGCACCTGCCCCGCCTGCCAGGGCGCCGGGCAGGTGGTGCGCGAGCGTTGTGTGGAGTGTCGCGGCCAGGGCCGTATCGAGAGGGAACGCACCATCGAGCTGCGCATCCCGCCGGGCGTGGATTCGCAAACGCGCTTGCGCGTGCCGGGGGAAGGAGAGCGAGGCGCCAACGGCGGCCCGCCCGGCGATCTCTACGTGGCCCTCGAAGTGAAGGAGCACCCGTTTTTCGAGCGGCGCAACGCCGATCTGTATTGCACCATCCCCATCAGCTTCGCTCAGGCCGCGCTGGGCGCCGAAATCTTCGTGCCGGGACTCAACGGCGACGAAAAGCTCAAAATCCCCGAGGGCACACAGACCGGCTCCATCTTCCGCCTGAAGGGGAAAGGCCTGCCTGACCCGCATGGCGGCGGGAAAGGCGATCTCTACGTCAACGTGCGGGTCGTGACCCCGGGTAAGATGAGCCGCGAGCAGCGGCGCCTGCTCGAGCAGCTTGGTGCGACCCTGCAGGTCGAAAACCGCCCCGCCGAGCGCAACTCCTCCCTCTTCGAAAAGGTAAAAGACATTTTCGGCTAGACCAACTGCCAGGCGCACCGAAAGAGACTCTGACGGATTGATATAACATTGGCCCGGTGAAGGAGGCAAGACTCTGCGGCGGCGCTTCTTTGTCGAGCAATTTGAAGGCGCCTCGGCGGTGCTCCGCGGGGACGCAGCGCACCACCTGGGCCGCGTCCTGCGCGCCGAGCCCGGGCAGCTCTACGAATTGAGCGACGGCCAGTCCGTGTGGCTGGCGCGCACAGAGCGCGTGCGCCGCGATGCCGTTGATTTTTCGCTCGTCGAACCGCTGCCCGCCCGCCAGCCCCGGCTCCAGGCGACGCTGCTGCTGGCTATTGTCAAGTTTGATCGGTTCGAATGGAGCCTCGAAAAAGCCACCGAACTGGGCGTCACCGAAATCGTGCCGCTGGCCGCGGCCCGGAGCGGGAAGACTCTGGTGGCAGCAGCGGCTAACCGCGAGGGGCGCTGGCAGAAAATCTTGCTCGAATCGGCGCAGCAGGCCAGGCGCATGCGGCGGCCGGTGCTGCGCCCGGCAACTCGCCCGGCGACCGCGTTTCGCATGGCAGGGGCGCAAGATGCTGCGCTCCTGCTTCTTTCCGAGTGTGCGGAGGCCATGCTGCTGCGCAAACACTTGGAAGGGAAGGAGTCCGCCTCCGCGGCACTGGCGATCGGCCCGGAGGGCGGTTGGACCGACGACGAGTTCGCCGCAGCGCGCGCCGCGGGATTCGCCGAAGTCTCTCTGGGCGGAAATATCCTGCGTACCGAGACCGCGGTGGTTGCGGCCCTGGCGATGCTGAACTATGCGCTTGGAGATTGAGCGAGGTTGTTCTAGGATGGGCGCCGCCTGCGGGCGCGAAGCAGGGAGTCAAGTAAACAGGGCAGCAGGTGGGCGAGGAATTGCGCCCAGGTCACGGACGGGCGATGGACTTCTTTCCAGTTATCGCTGGCAATCCTGCTAGGAACTCGAGCCGTCTTGTTCTTCCCCTGATTCTCTGCCTCCTTGCCTCCTTGCCTCTGGGTGCCCAGAATCGCCCGCTGCGCACCACCGACGCGGAGATTCTTCCACCGGGCACGCTGCGCGTGCAGGTGGGCTTCGATTTTTTACAGGACGTTGAATTCCCGCTCACCGGCCTTTCCGGCGATCTCACCTCGGTCGGCGTGATCGGCATGCGAATGGGCGTCGGAAAGATGGTCGAGGTGCAACTCGAGGGCGCGGTCCAGAATTTTCTCAGCGTTAAGAAACAAGGAACGTCGTTTGTGCCCGTGTCACTGGCAAGCACAAATTCGGCGCATGATGTGGGTGACTTTTCACTGCTTACGAAGGTCCGCATCTTCGGCGAGACCGATCACCGGCCTGCCCTCGCCATGCGGTTCGGCTTCAAGATGCCCAATTCGAAACAAAACCGCGGCATCGGCACGAATTCCACCGACGTCTTTGCCGTCTTTATCCTCCAAAAGCATTTCGGCAAGCTGAACTTGTTTGGCAACGCCGGAGTGGCGATCCTGCAGGCGACGAATTCGCGGTTCCACCAAAACGACGTCTTACTCTATGGCGGGGCGTTTGCCTATCCGCTGCACCGGCGGGTGAACCTGGTGGGTGAGGTGGCTGGGCGACACTCCACGCGCAAGATCAGTGTGGATCTGATTGGCACCGAGAGCCGCTCCCAGGCGCGTCTCGGCTTCCAGGTCTTCGCCGGGGGCTTCCAGTGGGACCTGGCCGGCATCGCCGGCCTGAACAAGCCCGACGCGCACAGCGGCTTCACCTTCGGCGTCACCAAAGACATCCACGTCTTCGACTACGCTAGAATCAAGTAGCCCCCTACCCCCCAGGAAGAAGGATTCTGCCTACTCCCTTTTTCACTCTGTGATCTCGGTGTACTCTGTGTTTGTCTGTTGAAGTTCCGGGACTGCGCATCGGTGCTTACACGGAGAATCGGTAGCGCAGAATCGTCCAGATTATTTTCAGCCCGGCCAGCAGGCTTCCCCGCAGGCTTCCGGAGATCTTCGATTCCCCGCCGCGCCGCCGGCGATGCCGCACCGGGACTTCCAGCACCCGGAGACCCTGCCGGTGAGCCTTGATTTGCATCTCGATGGTCCAGCCGAAATCGGTGTCGCGCATCGCCAGGCGCAGGAGCGCCTCGCGGCGGATGGCCCGGAAGGGGCCCAGGTCGGTATAGCGCGCGTTATAGAGCAGGCGCAGCAGCCAGGTAGCCAGCCGGTTGCCAAACCGCTGCTGCAGGCTCAGGGAGTCCTGCTGGCGCTCGCCCAGCATCCGCGAGCCGATCACCAGGTCGGCCTCGCCGCTCGCGATCGGCGTGAGCAGATGCCTCAGGTCAGCAGGGGCGTCGCTGCCGTCAGCGTCCATGAAGGCGATGAAGCTTGCGTCAGATCCCGCCGCATCGATCCCTGCCAGGCACGCCCGTCCATACCCCCGCCGCGGCTCGCTCACCACCTGCGCGCCTAGCGCCCGCGCCACTTCAGCGGTGCGGTCGGTCGAGCCGTTATCCACAACGATCACCTGCGTCGGCCCGGCCGAGCCACCGAGCGTGGCCGCGTGCGCGATCTCAGCGAGCACACCCGGCAGGCTCTGCTCCTCGTTGAGTGCGGGGATGATCAATACAACTCGTTCTGCCATGAACAGGCATCCTAAGATGTGGGGCCGCCGGCGGCCGGTTCCAACACCGAGGCCGCGGGAGCGAATTCCCCGTTGGCGCAATCCCCGGCGGCGTGGTATAAATACCCTGCTTCCAATCTGCGATGCAAGAACCGACGAACGCAACACCAGCGCCGACAACTGAGGGCCGGGCTTCCTCTTCTCTGCGCCACGAGCTGCGCGGCTGGACCCGCGACCTTTTGCTGGCAGTTGGGCTGGCGATGGTCATCATCATTTTCCTCTACCAGCCGGTCAAGGTCGAAGGCACGAGCATGGCTCCGCTGCTCACTGACCAGGAGCGCATCTTCATCAACAAATTTGTGTATCGCTTCGAGCCCATCGAGCGGGGCGATGTGGTCGTGTTCTGGTATCCCCTCGATCGATCGAAATCGTTCATCAAGCGCGTAGTGGGTTTGCCGGGCGAGACCGTCGAGATCCGCCAGGGGCGCGTGTACGTGAACGGCAAGCGCCTGAGTGAGCCTTATGTGCCGCAGCAGTTCACTGACGTGAGCACGTTTGGCCCGGTTCGTGTCCCGCCCGACGAGTATTTCGTGATGGGCGATCATCGCGCCAGCTCCAACGACTCGCGTGTCTTCGGCCCCGTACCGAACCGATACATCTACGGCAAGGCGGTTTTCGCTTACTGGCCGATGGAACGCTTCGGCTCGATCCCGCCTTCTGCCGAGCAAGTGAAATGAACGCGCCGGGAGGACCCGCTGACCGAAAACTTCGCACGGCCCGCGATTCTCGCGCTCGAGGACGGGCGCGTATTTAACGGGCGCGCGGCGGGCGCTCGCACCCGCCGCGGCGGCGAAGTCGTTTTCAATACGAGCCTCACCGGCTACCAGGAAGTTTTCACCGACCCCAGCTACGCCGGCCAGATCGTCTGCCTCACTTATCCCCACATCGGAAACGTCGGCGCCAATCTCGACGACGAGGAATCGCCCCGGCCCTGCATCGAGGCCCTGATTGTGCGCGAGTTCTCGCCGGTGGCCTCGAACTGGCGCTCAACCGAAAGCGCGCAGATTTACCTGAACCGTCATGAGATCCCGGTGATCTGGGACCTCGACACGCGGGCGCTGGTGCTCCACATCCGCAAGGTCGGCGCGCTCCGCGGCGTCGTGGCCACCGACGGCACGCCCGCCGAGATGCTTATCCACGAGGCCCGCGCCGTGCCGCCGATGGCGGGGCTGGAACTCGCCAGCCGCGTCACCTGCGCGAAGCCCTACGAATGGCGGAAGGGCTCGATTGAGCTGACCGCGTCGCCCTGGCGCGAAGAGATGGGCGAAGCAGCCGGTGGAGCGGAGACGCAGCGCTTCTGTGTGGTGGCCTACGATTTCGGCATCAAGCAGAACATCCTCCGGTTGCTGGTGGACCACGATTGCGAGGTCACCGTCGTCCCGGCGAAGACCTCGGCCGAAGACGTGCTCGCGCTCAAACCCGATGGCGTGTTTCTCTCGAACGGGCCCGGTGACCCGGAGCCGGTCACCTACGCCGTCGCGAATGTCCGCAAGCTCCTGGGGCGCGTCCCGATCTTCGGAATCTGCCTGGGCCACCAGATCTGCGGGCTGGCCCTGGGCGGGCGCACGTTCAAGCTGAAGTTCGGCCACCACGGCGCCAACCACCCGGTGAAGAACCTGGCCGCCAATCGGGTCGAAATCACGGCGCAGAACCACGGCTTTGCCGTCGATCCGGACTCGCTGCTGGCCAGCGACGTCGAGATTACGCACGTCAACCTGAACGACCATACCAACGAGGGCATGCGCCACCGGTCGTTGCCGCTCTTCAGCGTGCAGTATCACCCGGAGGCCTCGCCCGGGCCGCACGACTCGCACTATCTGTTCCGGCAGTTCTGCGATTTGATGAAGGAGACGAAGCTATCGAGCGCGCTGCGCCGCGGCCAGCCGAGCCCGCGATGATCGTTCGACCCTGATTTGGGCGCCGATGGTGCCGGCCTTGAGGGCTGGCGCGCCAGGCGTAAGCCGAGAACACATGCCGAAGCGGACAGACATCCACAAGATCCTGATCATCGGCTCGGGGCCGATCATCATCGGCCAGGCGTGCGAGTTCGACTACTCGGGCACGCAGGCGTGCAAGGCGCTGCGGGCTGAGGGTTATCAAGTCGTGCTGGTCAACTCCAACCCGGCTACGATCATGACCGACCCGGAAGTGGCTGACCGCACCTATATCGAGCCGCTGACCCGGCCTTACGTCGAGCAGATCATCGCGCAGGAGCGGCCGGATGCGCTGCTGCCAACTGTCGGCGGCCAGACAGCCCTGAACCTGGCGGTTGAGCTCGCCGAGAGCGGCGTGCTGGAGAAGTACGAGGTCACCCTGATCGGCGCATCGCTGCGCGCCATCAAGGTCGCGGAGGACCGCCTGTGGTTCAAGGATGCCTGCCGCAAGGTCGGCCTAGATGTGCCCGCCTCGGCGTTGGTCAACAACGTCCAGGACGCGCTGGGCCTGGCCGACCAATTGGGCTATCCGGTGGTGATCCGCCCGTCGTTCACCCTCGGAGGCACGGGCGGCTCGATCGCGTACAACCGCGAGGAGTTTGCCGAGGCCATCGCGCACGCACTCGACTCGAGTCCGGTGCGCGAGGCGCTGGTGGAAGAATCGGTGCTGGGCTGGAAGGAGTTCGAGCTCGAAGTGATGCGCGACTTCCGCGACAACTTCGTAGTGGTCTGCTCGATCGAGAATTTCGATCCCATGGGCGTGCACACCGGCGACTCCATCACCGTCGCCCCGGCGCAAACTCTGACCGACAAGGAATACCAGCGCATGCGCGACGCCGCCGCGGCCGTCATCCGCGAAGTGGGCGTCGAGACGGGGGGGTCAAACATCCAGTTCGCCGTACATCCCCAGACCGGCCGCATGGTCGTGATCGAGATGAACCCGCGGGTCTCGCGCAGCTCGGCTCTGGCGAGTAAGGCTACGGGTTTCCCCATCGCCAAGATTGCCGCGCGCCTGGCCATCGGGATGACGCTCGATGAAATCCCGAACGATATCACGCGGCAGACGCCCTCGTGCTTCGAGCCCACAATTGATTACGTCGTTGTGAAGATACCCAAATGGCAGTTTGAGAAGTTTTCGGGAGCCGACAGCGCGCTGGGCACGCAGATGAAGTCGGTCGGAGAGGTGATGGCCATCGGCCGCACTTTCAAGGAAGCCCTGCAGAAAGGCATCCGGTCGCTGGAGCCGCATGCGCCTTGGCGCGCGCCCGCCGATACGCCCGTTTCGCTGCTGCGCGAGAAGCTCGCCACGCCGCGGCCGGACCGCATCCACTGGCTGCTGGTGGCGCTGGAGCGGGGCCTGCCGCTCGTCGAGGTCTGCGAGCTGACCCGGATCGACCCCTGGTTTATCCGGCAACTGGAAGAGATCGTTGGGGTCAATCACCGCCTGGCCGGGGTGACCGTGGAAACAGTTTCGCGGGAACTGCTGCGGGAGGCCAAGCGCCACGGCTCGAGCGACGAGCTGCTCGCCCAGCTCTGGAACACCACGCCCGCGGCCGTGCGCCACCAGCGTGCCAAATGGCACGTCGCGCCCGTCTTCAAGCGCGTGGACACCTGCGCCGCGGAGTTCGAATCCTACACCCCCTACCTCTATTCGACCTACGAGGACGAGGACGAGGCCGACGCCGTGGCGCGCCCGAAAATCGCCATCCTTGGCAGCGGGCCCAATCGCATCGGGCAGGGCATCGAATTCGACTACTGCTGCTGCCACGCCTCGTTCGCGCTGCGCGAAGAGGGCTTCGAAACGATCATGATCAACTGCAACCCCGAGACCGTCTCGACCGATTACGACACCTCCGACCGGCTCTACTTCGAGCCGCTCACGCTGGAGGACGTGCTGGCGGTGATCGAGCGGGAAAAGCCCCAGGGCGTGATCGTCCAGTTCGGCGGGCAGACCCCGCTGAACCTGGCGCTCGAACTGAAGCGCAACGGCGTGCCGATCATCGGCACGGCGCCGGAGTCTATTGACCTTGCCGAGGACCGCCGACGCTTTGGCCGGCTGCTCGAGGAGTTGGGCATCCCGCAGCCGCGGAACGGCACAGCGCTGGTGCCAGAGGAGGCCGCTCGCGTCGCGGGCGAAGTCGGCCTGCCGGTGCTGGTGCGGCCCAGCTATGTACTGGGCGGCCGGGCGATGGTGATTGCCTACGACCTCCACACCGTGCAGGAATACGTTGCGCAGGCGGCGCTGATGGGCCCGGCGCGGCCCGTGTTGATCGACCAGTTCCTCGAAGACGCCACCGAAGTGGACGTAGACGCGCTCGCCGACGGCGATGACTTGGTCATTGGCGGCATCATGGAGCATATCGAGGAGGCCGGCGTGCACTCGGGCGACTCGTCCTGCGTGCTGCCGCCGGTAAGCCTCTCGCCCGGGGTGCTCGAGCGCATCCGCGACTACACCCGGCGCCTGGCCCAGGCGCTCCACGTGGTCGGCCTGATGAACGTGCAGTATGCCATCCAGCGAGATTCCGTGTATGTTCTCGAGGTGAACCCAAGAGCCTCGCGCACGGTGCCGTACGTCAGTAAGGCAACCGGCGTGCCGCTGGCCAAAGTCGCGGCGCGCCTGATGACGGGCGCGAAACTCGCCGGCATGCATCTTCCGGTGGTGCGAATTGGTGGCGTGGCCGAGCTCGTGGTGCGCGATTACCACGCTGTCAAGTCCCCCGTCTTCCCGTTCAACAAGTTTCGCGGCGTAGACACCATCCTCGGGCCGGAGATGCGCTCGACCGGCGAAGTGATGGGCATCTCCAAAAACTTCGGACAGGCCTTTGCGAAGGCGCAACTCGCCGCCGGGCAGCGCTTACCGGCGAAGGGCACGCTGTTCATCAGCGTCAATGACCGGGACAAGCGCCACGTCGTGCCGTTGGGAAGCGAGCTGGCGGCGCTCGGGTTCAAGCTGGTGGCCACCCGGGGCACCGCTGCGGCGCTGCAAGCCGCCGGGCTCGACGCGGAAGCGGTGTACAAGGTCAATGAGGGCCGGCCGAACATCGTGGACCTGGTCAAGACCGGCAAGGTGGACATGATCATCAATACGCCGCTCGGCCGGGAGTCGTTCTACGACGAGAAATCCATCCGGCGGGCGGCCATCCGCTACAACGTCCCCTGCATCACCACGCTCTCAGCGGCCAACGCCGCGGCCCGCGGCATCCGCGCCCTGCACGAGCATGCCGTCGAGGTCGCTGCGCTCCAGGACCTCCACGGCGCGGAGGCCGCCGCGCAGCGCCAGTCCTCTCCGGCCGATTGACGGCGTTCTCCTCGGGTGCCGCAAGTCTTGTCCTCAGGAGGCGCGAGGCTGTCATGCTGAGCCCGCCGCAGGCAGACGAAGCATCTCTCTTGAGCCGAGATCCTTTACTTCGTCCGCCTTAGGCGGACTTCGTTCAGGATGACAGCGCAGGTGGCACCATATCCGCGTTTGGTTCCGTGAGATAGAATGGTGCCATGAAACTCCACGGCATCTTCCCGCCCCTGACGACGCCGTTTGCCGGCGACGGCGCGCTCGCGCTCGACCGTCTCCAGGAGAATATCGCGCGGTATAACCGCACGCGCCTGGCGGGATACGTCCTCACCGGCTCGACCGGCGAAGAGGTCCTGCTGAACCGGGATGAGGTCGAGCGTGTCTGGGCGGCGGCGCGCGAAGCTGCTGGGGAGGACAAGCTGCTGATCGCCGGCACAGGCGTGGAATCCACCGCGGAGACCATCGAGCGCACCAACCGTGCCGCTGCGCTCGGCTACCACGCCGCGCTGGTGAAGACGCCGCATTATTACAAGCCGCAGATGACTTCGGCGGCCGAGGTCGAACATTTTCTGCGGGTCGCCGACGCCGCCCGCATCCCTATCGTGCTCTATTCGGTGCCGCAGTTCACCGGCCTGGCCCTGGAAGCTGCAGTGGTGGCTCGTTTGGCCGGGCACGCCAACATCATCGGCATCAAGGAAAGCTCGGGCAACGTTCAGCGGGTCACGGAAATCATCCAAGCGACCCCGCCGGGGTTCCAAACGCTGGTGGGATCGGCCACGACGCTCTATCCCTCGCTGGCGGTGGGAGCGGTGGGCGGCGTCCTGGCGCTTGCGTGTGCGCTGCCCGAGCTGTGCGTCGAGCTGTACGAGGCCTCACGCGCCGGCGACGCCGATCGCGCCCGGACCCTCCAGCACCGCTTTGTGCCGCCCACGCTGAAGTTCGTTGCCGAGCTCGGGATCCCAGGGGTGAAGTACGCGATGGATTGCCTGGGCTACTACGGCGGGGCGTCCCGGCGGCCGCTGCTGCCGCTCACCGAGGCGCAAAAGCGCGAGGTGGAGACGGTCTTGGCCGCTGTGGCCCCGGTCACTGCAACCGGGCGCTAAGCTGTAAGCTTCCTGTCCAGGTATTTAGCTGCCGGCTTTGGAGAAGAGTTTGTCGAGCGGGATCGTCACCGAGCCAAGCGCACCCGAGGTGGCGTCGCGCGTCACCACGCGGACTTGCGCCGCGCCGTCGCCCAGGGGGAGAGTGCGGGTCAGCACTAATCCATCCTTCAGAATTGAGTCATAGGTCTGGCGCTGCAGGCGCATGTTGAAGGTTTTGGCCTCGCCGGTGATCTGCCTGCGGTCGGCGGCGATTTGAACAAAAAGTAGGTCCACGGCTCCGACCCAGCGATCGCCCTCGGGCTGGAGGGTAATGTCGCGGGGATCGAGCTGCAGATCCATCGTCAGGGTCCGGGCCCCGGGCACGTCCACCGGCTGGACGCGGACATTGAGCCCGAGGCTCGTGGCCTGGAGCGGGCTGCCCACTGCCTCACGGAGCAGGGCCTCACGCTGCTTAAACTCGAGCGGTACGTCGGGCAGCGCTAAGTAGCCCCGGCGGTATCGCAGGTGCAGTCCCGGGCGATTCACCTGCACTTTAATTTCGCGGAACTTGCCGTCCCAGGCGCCGTGGGAGGGGTAATACCCCAGCACATAAGTCAGGCGCGAATCCTCAATCGCCCGCCGGATGGAGCCCTGGATGTCGTTGGTGTTGTAGAACGCCCGTCCGCCGGTGCGGTCGGCGAGGATATTCATCGTGTCGAAATTGGCGCGGGAGGGGGAGAGCGTACCGACCGGCGGCGATCCGCCTCGTCGGGGGCCGCGACTGGCGGCGCTGAAGCCCCGATTCGCCGCCGCCGGGCCGATCAGTCCTCGCGCATCCACCGGGTAGATGGCCAGGTTGGCATTGTTGAGCGCACGCGCGGCGCGCTCCACATAGTCGCTGAACGTGCGCGTCTCCTGCGTGGGGCTGGCGGGAACGTCGCCGTCGAAGCCGATGTAGAAGGGGAAACCGCCCGAAACCCAGATGAGATTCTTGCGGCCGGGCAGGCGAGCGACGTGGTTGGCAATGGCTTCGATGGCGCCGGCAGTTTGCCGGGCGCGGTTAGTGGTGAAGAAGTCCGCCTCGCGCTGGAAGGCCCCGTTGAGAAACGCGTCGAGCTGCGCAATGCCGGTTTCGGCGGGCCCGGAGTCTGGGTCGGGCTCGGATGCGGCGAGCGTCGCCGAAGAGTGGCCCTTGAAGCGATCGAGCGCCTGGAGCAACCGCGTTGCATCGCTGGTGAAGTCGTGGAGCACGCGCAGGTTAGTGGTCAGCGTGTACAGCGCGACGCGATCTTGCGGCTGCAGTTGCCCCAGGAACTTGATGATCTGCTGCCGCGCATAGGCCATGTCTTCGAACTTGGTGTTCAGCGCGTCGAGCAGGATTACCGTGACGCTCGCGGGCGCGCCTCCCTTCTGTTCAAAGCGGTTCGAGAACAGGTTCGGCGGCGGTGGTTCGGCCAGCGGAGGCAGCGGGTGAATCGATTCCACCGAGAACGTGCTGATCGTCTGTGGCTGCTTCTGGTCGAGGATGGAAAAATCGTCTTTGGTGAGGCCGGCGACCGGCTCGCCCTTCTTGTCCTGGACGATGACGCTCACCTGCACCAGGTGGGTCGTGACGCGGAGAACCGGCGGCTCCTGCTTGGCCGGCGGCGGGGCCTGCACGGGGGCCTGGGCAGAGACCGCAGATGCCAGGAGCAGAGCGCAGAGCCAAGCGGCCAGCCTCCGCAAGATGCTCAGTCGGAAGGGAGAGGATGCACTCATCTAATTAAGGCCAGTGCTGTTTCACCAGCGCGCAAACGGCCGCCGTGGCGGCGTTGTTTCGAGACTACGCCAGGAGAAGAAAAAAATTGTGCGCCAGGTCTCCAGCCGCTGGCAAAACCAGGAAGGACACGAATGGCAGCCTATGCCTTGGGCGCCGGCGGCTTGACAGGGATGCTTACCGAGCCGACCCATCCTGTGCCGGCGTCGCGCACGATCACGCGAACGCTGGTTGCCTCGGGCGACAATCTCAAATGACGGGTAAGGTAGAAGCCTTCCTTCTGAACTGTCTCATAGGTCTCACGGTTCATCCGCAGGTTTAACGTCTTCGACTCGCCCCCCACATCTTTCCCGTCCTCACGGTGCTGGCTGATGAGCACATCGAGCGCTACGGTCCAGCCGTCGTCCTTCGGCTTGATCGCCACTTCCCGCGGGTCGAGGCCGATCTCCAGCATCCAGGGGGCGCCGGGGGCCTGCGCTCGCTCGACGCGCACGGTCAGGGTGAGTGAAGTGGACTCGAGCGGGCTCCCTGCCGCGGCCTGCAGAGTGACCTCGCGGAGTTTGGGATCGTTCGGTACGTCCGACAGGGCGAAATAGCCCTTGCGGTGCCGCACGCGCACGTCGGGCCGCTTCACCTTCACCTTGATCTCGTGGAATTTTCCGTCCCATTTGTTGTGCGTCGGCACATAGGCAAGCTGGTAGGTGGCGCGCGTATCGTCCACGGCGCGGCGGATGGAATTTTGAATGTCGTTCGCGTTGTAATAGGCGTGCCCCCCGGTACGCTCGGCCAACGTCCGCATGGTGTCCTGAGTCGAGTTGATGGTCATGGACGGTCCGACTTCCGGCGTCCTCGTCGCCCCCCCGCTGGTGTTTTCGTAGGGGTTTCGCGTGTAGGCTTCCATGTTGGGGTTTCGCTCGACGTCCAGCATGGCGTTACTGGCGGTGGCGCCCATCAACCCTCGGGCGTCTACCGGATAAATGGCCATGTTGGCGTTGTTGAGCACTCGCGCCGCTTCTTCGATCTCTGCTGCATACGAGCGCGAATCCGCCGAGAGCCTGCCGGACTCGAGCGCCGGGAGACTCAGCCACGCGGGGAAGCTGCCCGATACCCAGACCAGGTTCTTCCGGCCGGGCAGCCGGGCGACGTGGTTGGCAATGTCTTCGAGTGCGTTTAGTGTGGCGCGCACGCGGTTCATCGTTTGAAAGTCGGCGCCGCGCTGGTTCATGAAGGACAGGAACTCGCCGAAGCGCTCGCTCAACGGCGACACGGAGGAGGTCCCGGCATCCGTGATGGGCGGAGTGCCCGGGGGAATGACAGGGGAAAACGTGGCTGGCTGCGAGGATTCGGTCTGAGCGAGCGGTTGGACGCCATACTTTGCCAGGGCGGCCACGAGCGCTGCGGAGTCGCTGGTGAAGTCCTGCAGCACGCGCAGCTCCGAGCCGAGCGCATAGAGGGCAATGCGGTCCGTGGAGCGCACCTTAGCGAAAAACTTGGCAACCTCGTGGTTCGCCCAGAGCTGGTCACGCACCCGGGTGTTCAGCGAATCGAACAGGATCACGGTCGCGGTGTTGGGCGTTCCCGCCCGCTGCTCAAAGCGGTTCGAGTAGGTATCCGGCGGCAAAGGCTGTGAGGCCTCCGGCAAGGTCCCGGTGGACTCCGCCGAGAACAGGCCGATCGTCTGCTCCTGACCGTCATCGAAGACGGTGAAGTCGTTCTTGGTAAGGCCGGTGACCAGTTCGCCCTTCTTGTCCTCGACGATCACGTTCACCTGCACAAGGTGCGTGGAGACGCGCAGCGCGGGCTGTTCCTGCTTGGAAGGGGTGGATTGCTTTGCGGGCGGCGGGGTAGCCGGCGCGCCCTGGGCCGCCGCGGTCAGAGGTGCAGCGAGATTCCATAAGGCAAACCAGACAGCGAGCAGCGCAGCAGATCTGTTTTTCATGATTGTTTAGATGTACTCCCGAATAAACCTAGCGTCAACTGATTCGTTGAAGGTCTTCGGTCTGATGCGCGTGGCGCGCGTGCCGATTTGCTCGCGTTGTGCGCGCCATGTATCATGGCGATTCACATGGAATGCCACTGTCTCCGGTCGGGCGAGGTTCCACGCACCAGCCGCCTTTTCACCACTTTCCTGGAAGACTTCGGCAAGCTCGGCAAGTTCTATTCGCATGCGCCGACAAAAGACGGCATCGTGCGCGCCGCGGGCCAGATCAAGCTCGATGACGCGACGCGGCGCTCCGTGGTCGAAGTGCTGCGAGAGCAAAACCGACGCTTGGGCAGTGACGGTGCAACGGCGCGCAGCCTGGATCGGCTGGCCGCCGGCGCCGCAGCCATCGTTACGGGGCAGCAAGTAGGCCTCTTCACCGGACCCAGCTACAGCATCTACAAAGCGCTGACTGCCATCCGCGTCGCGGCGGAGATGACTCAGAACGGCATCGACGCTGTGCCCGTCTTCTGGCTTGCAACCGAAGATCATGACCTCGACGAAGTCAATCACTGTTTTTGGCCCAGCCGAGGCGGGCTGCTGCGCCTGGAGAATCCTCCTGGAGAGGCTGCCGGTCGGAGCGTCGGAAAGGTGGCGCTTGGCGAGGGAATCCGCGAGATCGTGCGCACAGCATCGGAAACGCTCGAAGGCCCTTCGAGCGAGGAGGTGCGCCAAGCACTCGAAGATTCCTACCGGCCCGAGGAGAACTATGGCTCCGCGTTCGGGAGGCTGATGGGGCGACTTTTTGCCGGGCAGGGAATCATCCTGCTCGACCCGCTCGATGCCCGGCTCCACCGGCTCGCCGCGCCGGTCTACCGCCGGGCCGTCGAGGAGGACGCCGAGCTCACCCGCGAGCTGCTGGCGCGGAGCAAGGCACTGGAGCGCGCCGGTTACCACGCCCAGGTGAAAGTGACCGAGCGCGGGACCCTTCTGTTCATGGACCTCGACGGCGCGCGGGTGCCGGTGCGTCACCGCGGCGCAGGTTTTGTCGCCGGGCGGGCGAGTTTTTCGGCCGCCGAATTGCTCGAAGTCATCGAGCGCACCCCGGAGGCATTTTCCGCAAACGTCTTGTTGCGGCCGGTGGTGCAGGACACACTGCTCCCCACCGCCGCCTACTTGGGCGGCCCCGCCGAGGTCGCGTATTTCGCCCAGGCCGAGGTGATTTATCACCGGCTGCTCGGACGAATGCCGGCGGTGCTGCCGCGGGCAAGCTTTACGATCGTGGAGCCGCACGTGGCTCGCCTGCTGAAGCGATACGGCCTCGAGCTGCGCGATGTGTTGCGAGGCCGGCAGCACCTTCGGGCTCGGCTCGAGCGGAAGTTTCTCTCGAAGGCCCTGGCTGAGCGGTTTGACGCCGGCGAGAAATCCATCCGGCGGCTTCTCGGAGGGCTGCGGGGACCCCTGGGGCGGCTCGACAAGACCCTGCTGGGTGCGCTCGATACTGCTGAGCGGAAGATGCTCTATCAATTCGTTCGCCTGCGGCGCAAGGCTGGCCGCGCCCAGAATTTCCGCAGCGGCGTCCTCGACGCACACGACCGGCAGCTCACCGATGCGCTCTACCCTCACCACGGCCTGCAGGAGCGCACCCTGTGTTTTCTGCCATTGCTGGCTCGCCATGGCGCGCCGTTGCTCGCGGCGCTCTCCGAGCGCGCCACTCTTGGCGCGACCCAGCACCAGGTCCTGTTCCTCTAGGAGCGTAGGCCATTCGCCCCTACGGCCCCACCAATCTTCGTGGTAAGATTTCTCGAATCGCGGCCCGCGGTCAGAAAATCACGCGGAGGATGCACGATGAAAATCAGTCCGGGTAAGCAGAAAGGCCTGCAAGCCGTCGCCGACAAGCGCGGCGTAATCGGTGCGGCGGCGATGGATCAGCGCGGCTCGCTCAAGAGCGCCATCGCCAAGGAAAAAGGGATCGACAAGAAGGCGGTCACGCACCAGATGATGGCCGAATTCAAGGAAGCGGTCGTGCGCATCCTCACGCCTCATGCCAGCGCCATCCTGCTTGATCCGGAGTACGGGCTTTCCGCCGCCCCGCTGCGCGCCAAGAACGCGGGCTTGCTTCTGGCCTACGAGAAAAGCGGCTACGACAATACGCAGCCCGGCCGCCTGCCCGACCTGCTCGATCATTATTCGGTCCGCCGGCTGGTGGCCGCCGGGGCCGACTGCATAAAGATCCTGCTCTATTACACGCCATCGGATCCGCCGGCCATCAACGAGACCAAACACGCCTGGGTCGAGCGCATCGGCGCCGAGTGCGCCGCCGACGACGTGCCCTTCTTCCTCGAATTCGTGGGCTATGAGGGCGAGCTGGACGAAAAGGGCATCGAGTTTGCCCGCAAAAAGCCCTCCTGCGTCATCGGCAGCATGGAAGAGTTCTCGAAACCCCAGTACGGCGTGGACGTGATGAAGGTCGAAGTGCCCGTCACGATGGCGTTTGTCAAAGGGACGCGTTCCTGCAAGGGCGAATCGGTCTACACCCGCGAGGAAGCCAAGGAGTATTTCCGCAAGGCCGCCGCGGTGGCGAAGAAACCGTTCATCTATCTTTCGGCCGGGGTGAGCAACGAGACCTTCAGCGAGACCCTGGAGCTCGCGGGCGAGTCGGGAGTGAACTTTTCGGGCGTGCTCTGTGGC
>JBASRK010000116.1:0-5442 GCA_049273775.1 Candidatus Acidiferrales bacterium | reverse complement strand
AACTCGAAGGCAGGTGAATGCCGCGGCGGCGTCCCGCAGAGGCGCTACGGCTCCGGCGGCGCCTGAATCTGCTGCCCCGTGTCCACCGAAAACAGGAGGAAGTTACTGAAGCTGTGCCGGTGGTGATAGCTGTGGCCACGGAAGTCCATGTAGAGGTCTGCGCTCTCCGGCAGCCAGAGCTCCACATTGCGCTTGGGAAAGGGCACCGGCCGATACTCGATGGTCAGGTGTTCATTCTCGAGGCGGATCGCGGGGATCGGCTCGGCCAGGTCGGTCTCAAGGCGCAGAACCTGAAAGGTCTTATCGGCGATCCAGGCACGCCCTTTCAGCTCCACGGGGACGACTCGACCTCCGACCCGATATTCCCGGATGCGAGGGGGCTGGTCCGGACGCTGCCGGAAATGAACCTGCCAGGCCGGCTGACCCCGCCACTCGCCCAATCCCTCGCAGGCCATCTCAAAATCACCGGCGAAATAGGGATGAAAGACCAGCGCGAAGGCGGCCAGACCTCTCGTCGCCAAACGCGTGGGGAAGTCATCGAGCGACGCATTCCCGTTTCGAGTTTCATCCACGTTGAGCATTCCCGGCCGCACCTCGCTGATGGACACCAGATATTGATACGAGCGCTTCGCGGGCGGTCGGGAGTTGCCATTCTTGTCCAACTCGGAATGCTCAATCTGTTCGGTGGCCGTGAACCGGTCCATATTGGCCGCGAACTCCCGCACGCGCTCGCCGGCGGCTTGCAAGACCTCAGGCAGAGCACAAGAAACGCCCGGCTTGACTGGCGGGACCGCTGTGTCCACGTCAGCAGGGGCCCCCGGTCGCACCGCGGGGCGCGACGAATTCCGGGCTGAGGCCCCGGCAACGGATTTCTTGCTCCGCGCACCCGCATTCGACGCGGGACCGGGACGCCGGTCAGGAACCTGGTGCGCGTCGGCAGCCAGCGCGCAGGCGAGCGCTGCCGCAAGGCTTCCGAAAAACGCGAGCTTTTCGGCCATCGAGCGAATTTGTCGCATCATGCCGCCCGGGTAATCCGCGCACACACGCAGATTGTATTGCAAAACTTAGTACAGCAGAGCCGCCGCGTCAACTGTTAGGATCCCACGGGCAGTGGCGGCGTAGAACGGATGTCGGACGACGCTTGGGAGCCTAAAGAATCGTCTGGATTTCGGCGTCGAGAGAGACGTGCGTGTGGGGAAAGCCGTTGATATCGAAGCTCTCCCCGCTCAGGTTGGTGTAGTGAAAGAATCGGCTGATGTGGTAGTCCTCATCGAAAATGCTGAAGACGCCCTCGGTCTGCTGCCGGGGCATGCCAAAGCCTGCGAGCGGCGCTGGGTTGCCAAATCCGCCTGCCAGCGCCAGATACTTTTCAACAATTTCGCGGAGGTTCATCGCGGGTGCGAATCCTTGTTGCGCCATTGCTGCCGACCCCCTGAACGATCATATCCAGACGTAGGCGCCGGCCTCGCCGTAAGGCACATTGACGTAAAATAGGTTGGTCTCGTGGCTCGTCGCGAGCGCCCCGCAAAGCCTTGCCGCGCCATGCTCCGCGCAGAGCCGCCGCCCCGGCGCTCGTTGGATCCGGTCGACCTCATCCAGGCTCGCAACCTCTTCCCGCCCAAGCCACAGCCACACAGCGGATCGCGAACACTGTTTGCAGCCGCCGCCGGGTTCCGCGAGCCGCTGCTCAATGGCGCCGGCCACATCGGGTTTGAGGCCGGCCGCGGTAAAGTCGGGCGTGGCGACGAAAAAATACTGCGTGAAGCTATCCGCGTCGGGTTCGAAGGCCACCACACGGCCTGAATAGGCGCTCAGCTCCGCTTCGAGCACGCCCAGCAGGCAGTCGCGGCACAGCGAAACCTCGGGGCGCGGCAGATCCTGCCTTTCTCCGCGGCGAACGGGCTTGCCGCGAAGGTAGAGCGTGTCGGGAACCAGAGTGGCCATCCAGACCTGCTCGGTTTCCAGGTGCACGCACTCGGGCGGCACGCGCGTCAGCCGCGCCCACCAGTTGCGCGTGCGACGCCGGAAGGCGATGCCGGGATAGGCCTGTTCGAGCGTGACGCGCTGCACGACGACGTCAGCGCAGGGCCCGGCGGGCCTTCGCGGCGTTCGACACGCCCAGGACGATGTGCGCCCGCCTGGCGCCGGGGCTGAGCGTACCGTAGCCGTAGGTGATGTTGACCCGCGCTCGCGCCAGCTTGGCCGTGGCCTTCGCCAGTTGGCCGGGTTTGTCGGCCAGGCTGACCACCACGGCCGGCTCATTACTGACGCGATAGCCAGCCGCACGCAGCGCCGCCCGGGCGCGCGCCGCATTCGAGACTAGCAAGCGAATCGCGCTGCGGCCCTTCACATCCGAAGCGTGAATGCCGCTGATGTTGATTCCCTTGGCGGCCAACGCCGAAGTGATCCTGGAAAGGTTACCCGGCCGGTTGTGTCCCCAGACGGTGATTTGCTTTGCTGCCATAGACACCTCCTGCGCAGCTTAATTCCCGGTGGCGAGGCGCTCATACTACCAGATTGGCGCGGCTTCCTTGCGGAATTCCACAGGCCACTTGATGCCGGGCAGGCGCGCAGGCAATTTGTCAGAGGCTGCTGCTTCCGCTATCATTGCGCCTCGCTTAGACGGAGGAGGAATCATGGCCATTGCCGTCGGACAAGCTGTTCCCGAGTTCGCACTGAAGGACCAGAGCCAGCAAGAGGTCAAACTCTCGGACTTCAAGGGCAAGAAAAACGTGGTGCTGGTCTTCTACCCGCTCGATTGGAGCCCCACCTGCACGAAAGAGCATGTCTGCCTGGTCAACGACATGAAGAAATACGAGCAGCTCGACGCCCAGGTGCTGGGCCTGAGCGTGGATAGCGTCTGGTCGCACAAAGCGTGGGCCGAGAAGATGGGCATTCGCTATCCGCTGCTGGCCGATTTCCACCCGCGAGGAGCAGTGGCCAGCAAATTCGGCGTGTACATGGAAGACAGAGGCATCACCGGGCGCGCGATCGCCATCATCAACAAGGCGGGAAACCTCGCCTGGTTCAAGCAGTACGATATCCCCACTGTGCCGGATCTCGACGAAGTGGCCCAGGCGCTGCAGGGAGTGAAATAGCCACTCCCGGTGCTGCGGTACCAGGTCAGCTTCGAACCGGTGGCAAGCCACCGGCGAGAGTTCCTGCTCTTCTCTATTCATACGAATGGGCAGCGAGCGGGCGAAAGTGCCCAAAGAAAATTGCTCGCGCTGGCCGCAAGATTTCTAAGAACCGGCAGCGCGCGGTTGTCTGGAGCTACCGGTGGGCTTGTGAGCCAAGGCGACAGCTATTGTTTCTGGTAAACGCTGCCGCGTTTATCGCGGGTAATCGTCGAGAACGCGCCCGTGCAATGAGATCTCGCACAGGGGCAAGGGCACTTCTACGAATAGCGCGTAATACGGCCAAGTGCGTGGCGAGCCTCGTGCGGGAGAGGCATTCGTAAACACTAGCCGACTTACCAGGACTAATCCCGCCGTCGATGCCGGATAGCTTCCGGTTAGTCGACCATCCGCGAAGTACGGATTCTGGCGTTGCGTTGACAGGTTCACTGATCCCTTGTTACACTCCGACACGTTCGGGCCCAAAAGCTCAGGGCCTGTTGCACGGTCCCAAGTGAGTCCCGCCGATGTTACTCGCATCATTGAAAGAAGGAGGTATCGAGCCATGAAGAACATCGTTCTCGTCCACGGTGGCTTTGTGGACGGCGCTGGCTGGGAGGGCGTCTACAAGATCCTGAAGCGGGACGGCTACAGCGTCAGCATCGTCCAGAATCCGACAATATCGTTGGAGGACGACGTAGCAGTTACCAAGCGAATTCTTGCAGCGCAGGACGGACCTACAATTCTCGTCGGCCATTCCTACGGGGGAGCGGTAATCACGGAAGCCGGAAACCATCCAAAAGTTTCAGCCGTCGTATACATCGCCGCCTTCGCTCCAGACAAGGGCGAGTCCGTGGGGTCGCTTATTAAAGATCCGCTGCCCGGCGCGCCCGTACCCCCGATACTGCCTCCGCAAGACGGCTTTTTGTTCCTCGACAAGGCGAAGTTTCCAGCCTCTTTCGCCGCCGACGTGGACCCAGAAAAAGCCGCGTTTATGGCTGACTCCCAAGTTCCGTGGGGCATGGGGGCCATTAGCGGCGCGATCAGCGAACCCGCGTGGAGGACCAAGCCGAGCTGGTACCTGGTCACCACCGAGGACAAGATGATTCCACCTGACGCCCAGCGTGCTATGTCCAAGCGCGCGGGTGCTACGGTCGTTGAGGTAAAGGGAAGTCACGCCATCTACGTATCGCAGCCAAGAGCTGTCGCAGATCTTATAGAACAGGCTGCGACGAAGGTGAAGGCCGCCACCGCTTAGAACTGGACTACGGTTGCGGCCGAACTGCAGCGGAACTGGAGCCTGCCGACCGGGAAGGACTTGGGGCGGGTCTTCCACGACCACTATCACAGCTACGGCCTCTTGATGGACAGTTTCGAGTACAAGATCGCGAAGGTCCAGAAGGCGTCCTAGCTGCTTCGCGCACTGTTCCAGACAATCGACTGCGCCCGATCTCACTTTTGTCGAGGTCGGGCGCTCTGTTTGCGGATGTAAGAACCGAGCGAAGCCGCTGCCTAGACTCGAAACGCGAACGCGGCTGTAGAAGACAACGCGAAAAGCGAAGTTGAACTACGCCAAGTTCGCGGATGCCGGGCCGCGTTCTTCTCGGAAGGAGGATGGGATGCTTTTTCTAAGACGCCAACTGCTTCGAACTCTGTCATTTGCTTTCGGGTCGAGCTTCATCTTGGGGGGGGAACCAACTCGGCATAGCCGCGCAGACAGCCGTACCGCCAAAGCTCTCTCCTCCCCCTGCGGGGGTCGCTGTTCGCGATGGGATCGCTGGAGGAACGGAAATGGAAAAAGTGACCGGAATCGGAGGATTCTTCTTCCGAGCCAAAGATCCGAAAGCGCTGGGGCTTTGGTACCAGCAACACCTGGGAGTCTCGCTCATACCAACGAGCTACGGGGAATCCCCTTGGCAGCAAGAGGCCGGACCCACCGCTTTCGCTCCATTCAAGGAGACGAGCGGCTATTTCGGGGATCCCACCAAGGCCTGGATGCTGAACTTTCGAGTCCGGGATCTCGACAAAATGGCGGCCCAGCTGCGAACCGCAGGAATCGAGGTCAAGATTAACGAGGAGTCTTCTCCCATCGGCCGGTTCGCCCGCCTGCATGACCCTGAGGGAAATCCGATCGAATTGTGGCAACCTGCAAGGCCAGACGCTCCACGCTAGCTTGCTAAACAGTTCACGACTGTTTCTTGATTTCTCCTGGGTTGCGCTAGTACCTAATCGGACGCGCGTTTTGGCGAGGTAGTGGAGTTTGAGCGTGGAGCTCTGCGCGCGTTCGATTAGGCGGCTAGAAGGAAGCCGCTTGTGGTTGCGGCGG
>JBASRK010000114.1:0-12997 GCA_049273775.1 Candidatus Acidiferrales bacterium | reverse complement strand
GAATAATTGACAGTGTCCAATTCGGATTCACAGTAGCAAGAGTGGGTGCGTTCTTTGACGGCGTTCCTTGTCCTTTCAATCGTGAGATGAGCGAGCGCAAGCAAGTTCGGGCAGCAGCTTCTCCACTGGCCTCGATTGTGGAGTCAGCCGATGACGCCATCATTGGCATGACATTGGACGGCATCATCCTGAACTGGAACCGGAGTGCCGAGAGGATTTTTGGCTATTCGGCCGAGGAGGTCAAGGGCCGCCCGATTTCCATCCTGATCCCGCCGGAGCGTTCCGATGAAGTTCCGCAGATTCTTGAGAGGGTGAAGCGCGGGGAAAGGGTCGAGCATTATGAAACGGTGCGGAGGAGGAAAGATGGGACGCTGATCGAGGTTTCCATGACCATCTCTCCGACCAGGGGCGAAACGGGCAAGATTACGGGTGCCTCAACCATTACCTCCGACAACACCGAGCGCAAGCTGGTGCTGCAACTGCTCTTCCATCGCACCATAGAACTAGAAGCAGCCAACAAAGAGTTGGAGGCCTTTACTTACTCGGTCTCACACGACCTGCGTGCCCCCCTGCGACATATCAACGGCTTTTCCAAAATCCTTTTGGAGGACTTCGGACCGCAGATGGACCCTGCGGCGAAGGAATACTTGCAGGGCATACATGAGACCGCGCAATACATGGGACGCTTGGTGGACGACCTCTTGCATCTGGCCCGGGTTGGCCGCCAGGAACTGATCCTGCAAATTACCGGGTTGGATGCACTTGTCGAGGAGGCTATCGTGAACCTCCGAACGGAAGCGCAGGACCGGCAAATCGACTGGCAGGTTGGTCCTCTGCCATTTGTGGAATGCGATCCAGGCTTGATCAAGCAGGTCTTCGCCAACCTGCTCTCGAACGCCCTCAAGTTCACCCGGCCACGCGAACGGGCCGTCATTGAAGTAGGGCAGTTGACCGTGGACGGCCAGCCAGTGATCTTCGTCCGCGATAACGGCATCGGCTTTGACATGAGGTATGCCGACAAGATGTTCGGCGTGTTTCAGCGCCTCCATCGCCCAGAGGATTTCGAAGGCACCGGCGTAGGCCTAGCGATTGTTGAGCGCATCATCCACAAGCACGCCGGCCGCGTCTGGGCCGAAGCGGAAGTGGAGAAAGGCGCCACGTTCTATTTCACCCTGGTGCCGCCCGGAAAGGCCAGGATGGAAACTATGTCCATGCTAGGAGGCAAAGCATGGTAGCAGGCGAAATAGACATTCTTCTGGTCGAGGATAGCTCGCCGGATGTGCATTTAACTCTGCATGCGCTCCGCCAAGGCAACCTGGCCAACCGGGCTTACGTGGCTTGCGACGGCGAGGAAGCACTCGAATATCTGTTCGGCCGCGGGGCCTATAGCGACCGCCGCCTGGAGTGCCAGGTCAAATTGATCCTCCTGGATCTAAAACTCCCCAAGGTCGATGGCCTGGAAGTGCTGCGCGCGATCAAAAATGACCAGCACACGAAAGTCATCCCCGTGGTTATCCTCACCTCTTCGCGGGAAGAAAAGGACCTGATCAACAGCTACGACTTGGGCGCGAACAGTTACGTTCAAAAGCCGGTGGATTTCGACCAGTTCCGCGAGATCGTCAAGCAACTGTGTCTGTACTGGTTGCGGGTGAACCAGCCCCCAGCCGTCACAGAGTTCTCGGAAAAACAGCAGAGGAGGGCCCCATGAGGAGATACGGGGCCGCAACAGAAGCGGTGCGAAGGCGTCCGTTGCGTGTTCTGTTTGTCGAAGATTCGCCAGCAGATGTGAAGTTGTGCTTGCGGGAACTGAAGAAAGCATGTTTCGACGTTACTGAAGATGTTGTCCAAACCCGCGAAGAGTTTCTTGAGAGGATTCGGGCGATACCCTACGACATTATCTTGTCTGACCAGCGGTTGCCCAAATGGAATGGAACCGAAGCCTTGGAGTGCGTGCAGCAGGAGGGGAAAGACATTCCCTTCATCCTGGTGACCGGCACCCTGGGTGATGAAGCCGCGGTGGAGTGCATCAAGAAGGGTGCCACCGATTACGTTCTGAAAGATCGACTGGCCCGTCTGCCTGTGGCGATCCGTCAAGCCTTGGAAGAAAAAACCGCGCGCGAGCAGGAAACGCGGTTGGAGGAGGAACTTCGCGAGAGCGAGGAACGATATACGCTTGCTGCTCAAGGCGCTAACGACGGGGTGTGGGATTGGAATCTGAAAAGCAACCAGATCTATTTCTCCCCTCGGTGGAAATCCATGCTCGGTTTCGAGCTGAACGAGATTGGAAACAGTCCGGAGGAATGGTTCACGAGAGTGCATCCGAAAGACATCGGGCATCTGAAAACGAAAATCACCGCCCATCTCGGAGGCCATGTACACCACCTCAAAGATGAATACCGCATGCTGCACAAGGACGGAACCTATCGCTGGATGTTCGGCCGGGGGCTCGCAGTTCGGAATCCAGAAGGGCGGGCCTCTCGCGTGGCTGGGTCGCAGACCGACATCACCGAGCGTAAGGCATCCGAGGAACGATTGCTACATGATGCCTTTCACGATGCGCTGACGGGCCTGCCAAACCGCGCCTTGTTTATGGACCGCTTGGGGTTGTCGCTCGGACGCGCAAAACGGCCAGGGGCCAGTTTATTTGCCGTACTCTTTCTCGACCTCGATCGCTTCAAGGTCGTCAACGATAGCCTTGGGCACGCAATTGGAGATGAGCTGCTGGTCGCAATGGCTCAAAGGTTGAAGCGGTGCCTGCGCCCCGGGGATACGGTCGCACGCTTTGGGGGCGACGAGTTTGCCTTCCTCCTCGTTGATGTTAAGAAGATCAGCGGTGCAATTCGCGTGGCTGAGCGGATCAAGGAGGCATTAGCGGCGCCTTTCAACCTGGACGGACATGAGGTTTTCGCCACCGCGAGCATCGGTCTCACCATGGGCCAGACAGACTATGCAAAGCCGGAGGACTTTCTGCGCGATGCCGACGCAGCGATGTATCGCGCCAAGGCGCAAGGGAGGGCACGCTATGAGATATTTGACAGCGACATGCATGCCCGCGCAGTGACGCTCTTGCACCTGGAGTCGGACCTGAGAGGGGCCATCGACCACCACCAGTTGTCGATTCACTATCAGCCCATTATCTCGCTCCAGACCGGCAGTATCACCGGTGCAGAGGCTCTCTTGCGATGGCAGCATCCACAACGTGGCTTCGTTTCTCCCGGAGAGTTCATCCCGCTGGCAGAGGAAACCGGCCTGATTCGACCCATTGGCGAATGGGTGTTGTGGGCGGCCTGTGCCCAAGCCACGGCTTGGCAAGCTGATGGGTATTCAGGGCTCCGCGTGACGGTCAATTTTTCCTCACGCCAGTTTGAGTACGAGAACATACAGGAACTGATCCAAAAAGTGCTTAAGGAAACTCGTCTTGCTCCCCAGACCTTGGAACTGGAAATCACCGAGAGCATGGCAATAAGAGATTGCGAATTGGGTGCGAGAACCCTGAACGAATTGAGGGCCATTCAGATACGAATCTCAATAGATGATTTTGGCATCGGCTCATCTTCGCTGGCCTACCTGAAGCGCCTTCCGATCGCTACCTTAAAGATCGACCGATCTTTTGTGAGAGACCTTGCAACGGATCCAGACGACGCGTCGATTACCTCCGCCATTATTGCTATGGCCCATAGCCTAAAGTTGAATGTAGTTGCCGAGGGCGTGGAAACAGAAGAGCAACTAGCGTTCCTGCGCTCGCAACAGTGTGACGAGATGCAGGGCTATTTGTTTAGCCCTCCCGTGCCACCCGAGGCGTTTTCGAAACTATTACGCGAAGGGCACAGCTTATTCAGGAATCGCGAACCCTACCAGACAAGCCGCATTGAGATGGAATAATCTTACCTCACCCTGTCTCAGACTGTGTGCCTAGGTTCAACAAGTGGAACGGCACTAGAGGTGAGCTTTGAAAAATGTGAGGAGTTCCCGGTCGAGGCCGACGCCGGCTTTGAAGATTTCCGTACCGTGTCCGGCGTTGGAATAGATCTTGATGGCCTTGGGGCCGGGGGCGAGCCTTTCCAGGCGGCGAGCGCTCTGGGCGCTGTACTCATCTTCCTCGCTGGCCACGAGCAGCACCGGACGCTTCATCTGCGCCATGGCCGCCTCGGTGGTGACACCGTGATAGTCCAGTCCCGGCGAGAGCAGCGCGGCGCAACGCACCCGGGGCTCTTCTGCGGCGAAGAGCAGCGCGCCATTGGCGCCGATCGAGGCGCCGACCACGCCGATACGCCCGGCGTCCACTTCCGGCTGCTTACTCAGGAAGGCGAACGCTGCGCGCGCGTCCGCGACGAGCTTCGCCTTACCCGCATCACCGCCGCCGCGCAAGTCCAGCGCGATGGCGGCGTAGCCCGATCGCTCCAGGATGTCGCCGAAGCTTTGCCAATCTTCCTTCGAGCGCCCCAACATGTGCAGCAGGATCACTGCGGGAGCTTTGCCGGAACCCTTCGGCGCCGACCAGTAGAGCGCGGCGACCGGCTGTCCCTCGGCGGTCAAGGTCACGCGAGCTACCCCGGCGGCAGTGGGCGCCGCCGGGCCGAGCGTGGCCACAAACAGGAGCGCGAGCCCGAGGAGCGCTCCCTCAGAAAATCGCTGGCGAGATTCGCTGCGCATAGGAGGAATTCGGCTCTCCGTCCGGCTATTTCTTCGGTCTCGGCTTGACCTTGGTCTGGACGCCGAAGCCGAGTTGTTCGAGGCTCGCAAGCGCCGCCTTCGCGTCGGCCGCGAACCGCCCGGTCGGCGCCAACTCCAGGTACTTCTCATAGGCTTCGACCGTGCCGGGCTGGACGACAAACGTCAGCTTGTCGCCGACCTGTTTGGTCTCCATCGCCGCAAGCCGCGAGGCGCCCAACAAGTACCATGAGTCCGCGTTTTTCGGGTCGAGCGCGACCGCCTTCTCGAGCGGCACGATGGCCTCTTTCAGCTTGTTCGCGTTGTAGAGCACGATGCCCGCATTGCGCCAAGCGTTGGCGGCGTTGGCCGGGTCGAGCGCTGCGCTCTTTTCGTAGGACGCCATGGCTTCCGGGATCTTTCCGAGCTTGGCCAGCGAGTTGCCCAGGTTGTTGTAATAGCCGGCCTCATCCGGTTTCAAATCGATTGCTTTTTGATATGCCGCTGAAGCTTCCTCGTAGCGCCCTGCCGTCTCGTAGGCTTCGCCGAGCTTGGCGAGCACGATGTGGTGGTTCGGGTCGGCCGGCCCAGCGGCCTGTTCCGCAGCCTGGAATTCGCTGATGGCCGTCGCGGAAACCTCGGTGAGTTTCTGCTGCATCGAGGAACGCTGGTCGGCAGGCAGGCGCATCATTTCGTTGCGGATCAGCTTCGCCTGATCGAGCGCCGCCCGGCCGGCCTCGAAATGGGTCTTCATGCCCTCGAATTTCTTCGCCTCCTCTTCCCGCTTTTTTTCTTCTTCGACATTCGCAGCGCCCTGCTTGACAATCTTCTCCTTAATGTTCAGGTCAACCTTTTCTTCGCCGCCGGACTCCAGGCGCCTCTTCTCCTCCCAGACCACCTGATCCTTGACCTTGAATTTGATCGTGTAAATGGTGTTGGCGCCCTTCAGACCGCTCTGCGAATACTTGCCATTCTTGTCGGTCTTCACCTCCCAGGTCTGGCCCATTTCGCTCTGGATCACCACCGTGACGTCTGGGAAGGGCTTGCCCTCCCGGTCGAGCACCTGGCCGTAGATTCTCCCAATGCCCTGCGCCGCCGCTCCCGTTCCCAGCCAAGCCGCGACCGGCCCCAGCACCAGCGCGACACTCAGCACAATCCATCCTCTCCATGCTCGCTTCATGACGATGCCTTCCTCCTCTGCCCCGGCTCCGGCAGGCGCATTATCGCGCAACTTCTGTCCGATGGGGCGCCCGATATGGGATAGGGTCGGCCTGGCCGGTCTCTGCGAATGCCCGCAGCCGCAGGCGGCAACTGTCGCAGGCGCCGCAGGCGGCGTCCTCGAATTGGTAGCACGACCAGGTTAGATGCAGCGGGGCGCCCAGCCCGATGCCCCGGCGGACAATCTCGCCCTTGCGCAGCTCGATCACCGGCGTGATGATGTCGATCCGCGTCTCTGGCCGCGTTCCGGCGCGCACTAGGTTGGCGAAGACACGGTAATACTCCGGCCGGCAGTCGGGATACCCCGAGCTGTCTTCGGCCACCGCCCCGATGAACACCGCCGTGGCGCCGATCACTTCCGCCCAGCTCACCGCCACAGACAAGAAATGCGCGTTGCGGAAGGGCACGTAGGTCGGCGGGATGTTTCCGCTGTGGCCGGGTGCCGCCTGCGGCCCGCGCTCCGGCACGGGGATGCGCGGGTCGGTCAGCGCGGAGCCGCCAATCTGCGCAAAATGCTCTAGCCGGACCACCAGACGCTCCCGCACGCAGTAGAAATCGGCGATCTCCTCAAACGCCTGCTGCTCGCGCCGCTCAGTGCGCTGGCCGTAGCTAGCGTGCACCAGCGCCAGGCGATGCGTCTCGTGGGCGATGGCCGCAGTGACACAGGAGTCCATCCCGCCACTTAGCAGCACCACCGCTTTTTGCTTTTCCTCCATGCCTTAGTCCCCAGTTTCGCTCTCCGAGTTTCGATTCCTACACCCCTCGCGTTGCCGGGTCCCAGATGAACTTGTGCAACTGCAACCCCAGACGCACAGGCAAGCCGTCGGCAAGGATCCATTCGGCCAACTCCTGCACGTTCATCCCCGGCCAAGCGCCTTCCGGATCGGCCATCACCGGCGAGAAGATCACCTGATGGACGCGCTCGGCCAGCAGGTGCCTGGCGCTGAACTCGCGGGCAAACTCGTAGTCGCGGCGGCTGGAGAGGACAAACTTGACCTCATCCTTGCCGTCGAGCACGTCGAGGTTGGCGGGATCAAACGTGTCCGCCTCGCCCGAATCGGGACACTTGACGTCTACGATCTTCACCACCTCGCGAGGAAGCTTGCCGACGTAGCGCTCGCCGCTGGTTTCAATCAACACCGTATAGCCCGCGGCGAGCAGTGTTTCGGCCAGCGGATAAACCTCGGCTTGCAACAGCGGCTCGCCGCCAGTGAATTCGACCAGGGAAACCCTGGACCTGCCGGAGGCGCTTGCACCGCTGCCCCGCCCTGGCGGATCATTCGCGGCCATCGCCAAGGCGTTAACGCGGTCCAGCACCTCCTCGACGCTCATTTTCGTGCCGCCGTGGAACGCATAGGCAGTGTCACACCAGGTGCAGCGCAGGTTGCAGCCCGTCAGCCGCACAAACACGCATGGCAGCCCCGCATAAGTGCTTTCGCCCTGGATGGATTTGAAGATTTCGGTGATGACCATGGCCTATCTGCCCGAGGGTCGCGCCTTGCTGCGCCGATGAAGGATCACGATAGCCGCAAGGAAAATAGCTCCGGCTCCGAGAAACCGTAAAGGGTTCAGCCGCACGCCCAGGTAAGCAGCGGCGCCGAAGAACGCGGCAGCGACCAGAGCCGCCGGGACGAAGATAATCAGGAATGCCCGGTTCATTTCGCTGCTCCGCTCAGTCCACTCTCGCCGCGCGCCCCTACGGCCAGTAGGTCGCCGCAGTCACATCGGTTTCCCAGACTGTGATGCTCGCGATGCGCGGGCCATGGGGCGACTGCTGCATCTCCCGGGACGCCTCGTCGTAGAAATACTTGGCGATGTTCTCCGCCGAGGGATTAATGACGTCGAACGGCGCCACGTCGTTCAAAAACTTGTGATCCACCGCCTGGATCACCCCGTGGATGACCTGCTTCAGGTGGACGAAGTCATAGAGCAGCCCGACCGAATCGAGCGACGGCCCCTCGAGGGTCACCCGTACCTTGTAGTTGTGGCCGTGCACGTTCTCGCACTTGCCCTTGTAGCCGCGCAGGGCGTGCCCCGCGGAAAAGTTCTCCTCCACGCTGACTTGAAACATTGTCGTCCTCGAAAAGCTACCTTCCCTGTGGTGAAGCCACAGCCGCAGCGGCATCCCGAACGCCCCTACGCGGGATCCTGCATGAACCGCTTGACTTCGGCGATGTCCCGGGTGGTTGAGTATTCCGGCAGCGATTCCAGGAAAATCTTACCATATTGCATCCGCTGGATGCGGTTATCGAGGATGGCCAGCAGGCCGCGGTCGGAGCGCGAACGGATCAGTCGGCCAAACCCCTGCTTGAGGGCCAGGACCGCTTCCGGCACCTGGTATTCGGCGAATGCGTTGCGCCCCTCCTCCAGCAGCGCGCGCACGCGGGCCGCTACCACGGGGTCGGTGGGCACGGCAAACGGCAGCCGGTCAATAATCACGCAGGAAAGCTGCGCGCCCGGCACATCCACGCCCTGCCAGAAACTGGCGGTGGCAAACAGCACCGCGCCGGGAGTCGCGCGAAATCTCTCCAGTAGGACCGAGCGCGGCGCGGTGCCCTGTACCAGCAGCGGGAAGCCGACTTGCTCGCGCACGCGCTCGAAGACGTCTTTCATCTGGTTGTAGCTGGTGAACAGACAGAACGCCCGGCCGCGGGTGATCTCGAGCAGGCGGGCGATTTCCTCGGCGGCCATCGGCGCAAACCGCGTATCGCGCACGTCGGGCATCGCCTCGGGGATGTAGAGCAGCGCCTGCCGGCGGAAATCGAACTCGTGCGGCAGCACGCGCTCGCGAGGCGCGGCGACGCCCAGCCGCTGCTTCAGGAAATCAAACCGCCCGCCGACGGCCAGCGTCGCGGAGGTCAGCACGACCGTATCGAACGCCTCAAACAGCCGCTCGCGCAGGATCCCGCTGACGTCAATTGGCGTGGCCGCCAGAAAGACTCCCTTGCCGCGGCGCTCAAACCAGTAGACGTAGTTTCGCTCGCTCGACTCGAGCAGCAGCGTCAGCTCGCCGCGCAACTCGAAGGCGCGGCGCGCCACCGCGAGGACCTCGTCGGGCTTGGTGCGCAGCGCGGCGATTTCAGTCTCCAAGCCCTTCAACGCCGCGACGAACTGGTCATAGGCTTCCCGGTTCTGCTCGAGAAACTCCTCGCGCTGGGGCTGCTCGAACCCGAACCGGCCCTCGCGAAGCGGGAACACCTCAAAAAAGCTGCGCGCGCGTTCCCGCAGCCGCGCCACGCGCTTCAGAAGGTTGGGACGGGCCAGACCCTTCAGCCGCAGGGCGTGCTCGGCGTCCCGTGCCAGCTCCTCGAAACGGTAGTTGGAGACACGCCGGCCGAAGTATTCGCTCGCCACATCCTCGATCTCGTGCGCCTCGTCGAATACCACCGCCGAATATTCCGGCAGGATGCTGCCGAAGTCGTCCTTGCGCAGAGCCAGGTCGGCGAAGAACAGGTGATGGTTGACGATGATGATGTCGGCCTCGTGCGCCCGCTGGTGCATCCAGGTGAGGAAGCAGCGGTGGAATTCGGGGCACTTCTGCCCGGTGCAGGTCTCGCGGCGGGCGTCGAGCCGCTGCCACAGCTCGGAGCCGTCGGGCAGGAAATCGAGCTCGGCGCGGTCGCCGGTCTCGGTTACCTTCTCCCAGTCGCGGATCTGCGCGAACCAGTCCCTCTCGTCCAGGCCCCTCAGCACTGGTTGGCCTTCCATCAGGTGGACCTTCTGCCGGCAGAGGAAATTGCTGCGGCCCTTCATCACCGCGACTTTCAGCTCCGGCGCAAAATGTTTTTGCAGGAACGGCACGTCCTTGGTGAAGAGCTGCTCCTGGAGCGATTTCGTCGCCGTGGAGACCACCACTCGCCGCCCGCTGCGGATCGCCGGGATCAGATAGGCCATGGTCTTCCCCGTGCCGGTGCCCGCTTCGACCAGGGCGTGCTGCTTCCGCAGGAAGGCCTCTTCGACGATTTCGGCCATTTCGAGCTGCGACGGGCGAAATTCGTAACCTGACGGCAAACACTTCTCCAGCCGGCCGCCCGGCCCAAAGACCTCGGCCAAGGTCGGCAGTGCCTGGCACGCCGCTGCAGCGGCTGCCTCAGCCTGATTCTGCGCAGCTTTTTTCGCCATACGGTTTCGTTACCGCTAACATAGCACACCGCGGCGGACACGCCACAGGCGCCTGCCCACATTGCTGGCATTTGTTATAGTGGGGGCGCAATGAGCCCTGCAGGCGCGGAAAAAATCTTCCTGATTGATGCGATGGGCTACATTTTCCGCGCCTACCATGCGCCAATGGAGCGGCTGCGCAGCCCGCAAGGCCTGCCCACCAAAGTCCCCTATGTTTTTGCAAATATGCTTCGGCGACTGGTGAAAGAATGGCAGCCCGACTACCTCGCCGTGGTCTTCGACGTGGCGGCGCCCACGTTTCGCGACAAGCTCTTCGCCGAATACAAGGCCAAGCGACCGCCGATGCCGGAAGACCTCTCCCTGCAATTGCCCTACGTGCGTCGACTCTGCGAGGCCATGCGCCTGCCCATCCTCGAATACAGCGGCTATGAGGCAGATGACGTCATCGGCGCGCTGGCGCGTCAGGCGGCCGGCAAAGGCCTCGAGGTCTTCGTCGTCACCAGCGACAAGGACATGCTGCAACTGGTCAGCGGGCCGGTGCGCGTGCTGCGTCCCGGCCAGGGCGCGAAAAACGATCTGCTCGTGGACGAAGCCAAAGTCGAAGAGCTGCTGGGCGTGCCGCCCGAAAAAGTGGTGGACGTCATGGCGCTGATGGGCGATTCCATTGACAACATCCCCGGCGCGAAGGGTATCGGCGAAAAGGGAGCCAAAGAACTGATCCTTCGCTTCGGCTCGGTCGAAGCGGCGCTCGACCACGCAGCGGAAGTGGAAAGCAAGCGGTACCGCGAAGCGCTCGCCGGCCAGCGCGAGCAGGTACTGATGTCGAAGCAGCTCGCTACGATCGCCACCGACGTGCCGGTGACCCTCTCCCTCGACGCGCTGCGCCAGCAGCCGCCCGATTCCGAGGAGCTTCGAAAGCTTTACATCGAGCTGGGCTTCACCTCGCTGCTGCGTGATCTGGCGCCGGCGGCGGCACCGGCGGGCGCGCCGCCAGCCGATCACGCGCAGCTCGATTCCCCAGCCTCGGTGCGCGAATTTCTCGCGTCGATTCCGCCTGAGCAGGAGATCGCTCTCTGGCTCAGCCTCGCTCCGGGAGAGCGCGAAGAAGAAGGCTTCGGGAGCCAGCCGGCGGCGGTGGAGCTATCCCCGGAGAGCGGGGCGGCGCGCACGGCATGGCTGGAACAGAAAAATGACCCGCTCACGCCTGCTGCAAGCGAAATCCTTGTCGCGATGCGCTCCTGGCTGGCCGACCCGAGTCGCCACAAAATCGTCCACGACCCCAAGCTGGTGGAGCTTCTGGCGGGGCCTGTGGCCGGCATCCGCCACGCCACGATGCTCTATTCCTATTTGCTGCGGCCCACCACCGCCAAGCACGACCTGGGTGAAGTGGTCTTGCGCCATCTGAACGTGACGCTCGCAGGCCGGCCGGGCGAGCACGCCGACTATCTGCAGCGGCTCGCGCCAGTTCTGCGCAGCGAGATCGAATCCCGCGGGCTCGCGCAAGTGTACCAGACGATCGACCTGCCCCTGGCGCCCGTGCTCGCAGCCATGGAACGCCACGGCGTTCGGGTGGACCCGCAGGCGCTGGAAGCCATGTCTGCGGCGATGGAAGATCGGGCGCGCGCGCTCGAACGGCTCATCTGGGAGCTGGCGGGCCACGAATTCAACGTCAACTCGCCCCTGCAGCTCGCTGAAATCCTGTTCGACCAATTGAATTTGCAACTACCGCAGACCCGCCGCGGCCGCGGCAAGCCGCGCTCGACCGCCGCTGAGGTGCTCGAAGAACTGGCGCTGCTGCACGAGCTGCCGCGCAAGGTGCTGGAATACCGCGAAGTGGCCAAGCTCAAGTCCACCTACGTGGATGCCCTGCCCAGACTCGTCCACCCACACACCGGCCGGCTGCACACCAGCTTCAGCCAGACAGGTACGGCGACGGGCCGGCTGAGCTCGTCCGACCCCAATTTACAGAACATTCCTGTGCGCACCGAGCTCGGCCGGCAGATCCGCGCGGCGTTCGTAGCCGAGCCCGGTCACATCCTGCTTTCGGCCGACTACTCGCAGATCGAGCTGCGCATCCTGGCGCACTTCTCTGACGACGCGGTGCTCGTCGAAGCGTTCCGCAAGAGCGAGGACATCCATTCGCGCACCGCGCAGGAGGTGTTCGGCGTCGGGCCGCTCGGGCAGACCGCCGAGCACCGCCGCGCCGCCAAAGTGATCAACTTCGGCATCATCTACGGCCTTTCGCCCTTTGGCCTGGCACAGCAGCTTGGCATCGAACAGAGGGAGGCCGCGCAGTTCATCGCCGCCTATTTTGCCCGCCACCGCGGCGTAAAGGAGTACCTCGACGGCGCGCTGGCCGAAGTGCGCAAGGTCGGCTTCACGCGCACGCTCTTTGGCCGCATCCGCCCCATCCCGGAAATCAACTCGCCGCAAGTCAACCTGCGCAACTTTGCCGAGCGCGCCGCGCTTAATACGCCCCTGCAGGGCACCGCCGCCGACCTGATCAAGCTCGCCATGATTGAGATTGCGCGCCGGCTCGCCGCCGAGGGCCTGCGCGCCCGGATGATCCTGCAGGTGCACGACGAGCTGCTGTTCGAGGTGCCGCAGAGCGAACTCGAGCGCGTGCGCGCCTTGGTGAAGTCCGCGATGGAGCAGGTGTACGCACTCAAGGTGCCTCTGGTGGCGGACCTCAAGGCCGGACCCAACTGGCGCGATATGGCATGATCGCCGCCGGCGCGCTTGGACTTTTCGCCCCTTAGACTCTTCGGCTTCTCCAGGCTATCGCCGTCGTCTGTGGTTAGCTTGTTTTCCATCTGTGCTAATCTTTGCCCACCTTCAACGTAGGGGATTACTATGGCACACACTCCCGGCTTCCTAAGACTGGTGCAAGACGCCAAGACCCGCGTCCGCGAAACCAACGTGCACGAGGTGAAAAAACAGTTGGACGCGGGCGAAAAGATTATCGTGGTGGATGTTCGCGAGGAAAGCGAATGGGCCCGCGGCCATC
>JBASRK010000112.1:0-1566 GCA_049273775.1 Candidatus Acidiferrales bacterium | reverse complement strand
GGTAAAAGGCAAAGGAAAAAACAAAACGGAGAAGGGCAAAGGGAAGCGGGGAAAAAGGAAAAGGGAAAAGGGAAGTCGGAACACACAAGATTCGCCACTGAGAACGGGTAACTGAAGACGGATAACTGACACCGGGAAACACATCATTGACAACTGGTAGGCGAGTTCGACACCCCGAGGCAGCGCGCCGGCGACCGAGCCGACACCTGAAGACGGCGAAGCAGGAGCCGCCCGGCAAGCTCGAGGGGGCCGCAGCAACGGTTGGCGTGGAGAGCGCGGCGCGCATCCTCGGCAAGTCGCGCCGCATGGTCCAGTACATGCTCAGGAACCGGCGGCTGGGGGGCACGCGGACGACTCCGCGGGGCTGGTGGCGAGTGAGCAAAGCGTCGATCGGTGAGCTGATGGCGAAGCTGGATGCGGCGCGCGCGGCCAAGACGGCGGCGCTCGGTTCCCGGAAGAAGCATCGGCGCCCGGCAGCGCAGCGGACCAATGCCGGCCCCGCCACAGACGGGACGTGCTGAGCGACCGGCCGGAGGGGATGCCGTCGTTGCCAGCCAATCGTTTGCAACGGGCCGGCAGGTAGCAGCGAAGAGCAGCCAGGGTCCGGCAGCAGGCCCGCCGCAGGCGGGACATTCTCATGGTTCCCTCCTCAGTTTAAGCGGCAGTCCGGCAGGAACGCCGTAAGCGGGAGGCGGCAAGCCGATGATTAGTGTATGCGCTGTAACTCAAGAAATGAGGAGGCAAGCATGCTGGTGGCGTGGTTGTCAGTGTTGGTGGCATTCGTGGGGGTGCTGCTGTTTGTCGTGGCGAAAGAGAAGTTGAGCGAGGTAGGTAGGATTATGTTTTTCGTCGGGCTGTTCATCGCCCTGTGGGTGACGGGCCAGCGGACGATTCATATTCCCTGAGCCGACCTAGCTGGCAGGTAACAGCCAGCAGCAGCCAGGGCCCGGCAACAGGCCCGCCGTAGGCGGGAGAAGCACGTCGAGAAAAATAAACCACGCCGCCAGCGGCCGCTGCTGGTAGGTCGCCCGCCTGCGGCGGGCTCCTCAGAATGACCCCGGGCGAGGTCAGGACCAACCATCCGCCTCAGTCTTCCGCCCATGTGAACGGCGGAGGGCTGAGGCTTTTTTTGGCCCGCCTACGCATGCCATGAACCTGGCGGGCTTCGGCGGGCTTGCCCGCTGTAGCTCCTGTTTTGGGAGCGTAGGCGGGCTGGGAGGCAGCGTGAGGCCATGCGACGCTTTTGACATCTGCCACGAGGTGTACGTGAACGCGCGGCAGGTAGTGGACAAGCAGGGGGGCCTCGCGGCGCAGAACCCGGATGCGTCGAGCAAATACCTCTGGCGGCCGGACGTGAAGCCGAAGCTCGCCGAATTCGTGGCCGACTTCGCGCTGGCCGGGCGGCGCGCGCTCGGCTCGCCGCGCCTGGCGAGCCGGCGGATTCTGTTCGAGCTCTACTACCTGGGCGGCGCCGAATACCATGCCGCGCGCAGGCAGATGGGCATCAGCGAGCTGACTTGGGCGCAGTGGGCCGACGAGATCCGCGACCGCGTCGGGCGCGAGCTG
>JBASRK010000110.1:0-29962 GCA_049273775.1 Candidatus Acidiferrales bacterium | reverse complement strand
GGTAAACCGCCTCCTGCACAGATAGGCCCGTTAGCACTCCTTCCCATCTCTCGTTTTTTGGATCCGGAAAACGCCCTTCCGGCCCGTCCCGAGAAGATTTCTGTTGAAATACAGGAAAGCTTGATGTAGAAGCCGTTCATAATTCCGAACAGGGGTGTAGCACGCGACCGTTATCCGCGTTCATCCTGAACAAACTGACCGCCTTCGGCGAGCACCTATTTGGTAGATGAGGGCACGCACGCCTAAAAAACCTATCGCGTGGAGGATAGCGATGCGACTGCGTCGAATTTCGGTAGTCCGCCTCCGGCGGACGTGGGCTTGGCTCGGAATCCTGTCGCTGGGCCTTGTGCTGTTGGCTGGCGGTGCGGCCGGCGCCCAAGTGAACACGGTGGATTTGTCGGGCCAAGTGCTCGACCCCCAAGACCTGGCGGTGCCCGGCGCCAAGGTCGCAGTGCGGAATCTGGCCACCGGTGCCACACGCAGCGCGGAGACTGACCCGTCTGGCCGGTATCGCATCGTTGGGCTGCCCCCGGGCCGATACGAGCTGACCGTGGATGGCGGCAAAGGACTCGCGAAGCTGGTGAACCCCGAACTCGTCCTCACCATCGGCCAGTCCGCCGAATTTGACGCGCACCTGCAACTTCAGTCCGGGGCGGAGACGATTACCGTTTCCGAGGCCACCGAGTTGATCGAGACACGCCGCACCTCGGTTGCGGAGACGGTGGACCAGCGGCGCATCGACAACCTGCCCATCAACGGCCGCAACTATATCAATTTCACGCTAACCACGTCACAGGCGCAGCGCGATAGCGCGCCATCGATCGGCGCAGCTCCCACGAGCGGGATAAATATGAGCGGGCAGCGCGCCCGCTCGAACGAGGTCTCTGTGGATGGCGCCGACGCTGTGGATAACTCGGTGAACGGGATCCGCGCCACCGTCTCACAGGAGGCCGTGCAGGAATTCCAGATCATCATCAGCAACTACATGCCGGAATTCGGTCGCGCCATGGGCGGCGTGATCAATATCGTCACCAAGAGCGGCTCGAATGATTTCCACGGCAACGTGTTCGGATTCCTGCGGCACAAGTCCATCCAGGCGCGTAACCCCTTTTCCGTGTCGGTGGACCCGGCGACCGGCGCCCTCATTCCGGTCAAACAGCCATTCACGCGCGTCCAGACTGGTGCCACCCTCGGCGGACCCATCCGCAAGGACAAGACCTTTTACTTCTTCTCCTATGAAACCACTCGCCGCCAGGAGACTGGTTTCACCAACATTGGCGCCAATGATTTTGACCGGGTTGATCTGGGAGTCCCGGGACTGCCGTTCAAGGTCACCAAGGCGCAGAGGGACTTCATCTTGCCCCTGCTGGCGTCTTCGAATCCGAACCAGAGGGCTCTCGGACAAACCTATGCGGCACTCGCCGGGTCAGCCAACAGCGTGGCCGTGAACGGCATCGACCCCGGTGTGATTTCCGGGGCCGGACCGGGGGCCCGCTTCCCGCTTCCGGTAACCTGTGTCCCGAGCACCTTGAGACCTATTCCCTGCTCCTCTTCCGGGAGGGGCCTTGCACCCTTGCCCGCTTCGTTTGTTCCGCTCAATTCACTGCGCGGCAATTACCCGATTTCCGAAGGCACTAGCTTGTGGTCAGCGCGCCTGGACAATCAATGGAACCAGCGGAACAACTCCTTCTTGCGCGTGAGCGTTTCTCCCTCGCTGGTCACCGGGATTCAGGTGAACGCGCAGAACCAAAACTTCGGGCAGAATGCGGGCTCGCGTACCTCGCTACAGCAAACGCGCGACTTGGCCGTGGTCGGACAGCACGTCACTGCGATTACCGATTCCCTCTTCAACGAGGCCCGCTTCCAGTTTGCCCGCCGTGGCCTGCACTACGGGTTTTCCCAGCTTCCCGGAGGCGGTGGATTGGGCGTCAACATCACTGGCTATGCCTTCTTCGGCCGCGAACCATTCTCCACTGTGGACAGGATCGAGCGTCGCTTCCAGTGGACCGACAACCTGAGCTGGATCAAGGGACACCACACGTTCAAGGTCGGTGGCGATATCAACTTCATCCAGGTCCGTTCTCAGAAACCGCAGATCTTCGAGCTGAATTTCGGCGGCGTGATGAACTTCGGCGTGCTCGACGCGAGACCCATCCTTGCGGCGGCCAGCCCCGCGGCGGCTGCCGGTTTGGCGTCGCTGCCAGCGGGGACTGTCGTACCCGGTCTCAACGCCGTGCAGAGCTACGGCCTAGGCTTTCCCACCAGCTTTATTCAGGGTATCGGCACCTCGGCTCGGCCGTTCGACAACAAAGCCTTTGCGGTTTTCGTCCAGGATAGCTGGAAGATCCGTCCGCGTCTCACCCTGAACTACGGCGTGCGGTACGACCTCGAATTGACCCCACTGTTCCCGGCGGGCACCGCGATCAACGCCGCCGCCGAGGCCGCTCTAGGGGTCGTCGAAGGCATCCCGCGCGACAAGAACAACGTGGCGCCCCGCTTCGGTCTGGCCTGGGACCCATGGGGCAACGGCAAGACGGTCGTGCGGGCGGGGTATGGCATCTTTTACGATCATCCGCTGCTGGCCATAGCCTTTGACTCGTTCACCGCTGAGGGCGCGAGATCGGTGCAGTTGATCTCCGGCGGCGGCGTACCCAGTGCATTGCCATATCCAACTAACCCGGGCGCTCTGAACGGCGCCACGATTTTTCAGGGCGTCCTCAACGATCCTCTGGGCTTGACGTGCTACCTCGCCAGCCAGCAGCGCTTCGATCCCAGGCCCGGCCCGAGCAATCCTACGTGCCCCACCTCGATCTTTGTTAACCAGAATTTCCTAACTGCTGGAATTCCGGTGCCCATCCTGCCGTTCACCTTGGCAGTGAACAAGAATTTCGTGTATGGCTACGCCCAGCAAGCCAACCTAACCGTCGAGCGGCAGTTTGCCAAAGATTTCAAGTTCAGCCTGAGCTACACCTACACACACGGTCTGAAACTGAACCGGCCGCGCGACCTCAATTCCACCGACCCGCGTCTGCTGGCAACCAACTTCCGCAACGCCCTCGCGGCGGGTTTTTCTCCATCGAGCCCGTTGAGCGTGCTCGCCCCTGCTTCCAACCAAGCTGCGACTGCCAGCGCCTGCGGGGTCACCGTCATCGCCCCCAATGCGCTCAGCAGGCTCACTGGTTGCCCCGGGCCGTTCGCCTCCTTGAATGGCCAGTTCCTTGCCACTGCCGCCTTCTTTAACTTCTTCCGGCCGTCCGGGCCGAATCCCTCGTTCGCCGGTCTAACTGGAGGCTACGGCAATCAGGTATTGCTGGCTGGCCTCGCGGGGTTTCCAACCGGTTTTCCGGGGGTGCAAGTGCCTTTGGGCGGCGTGGACAACCAGGAGTCTACGGGCAGCTCCGTCTATCATGGGCTGACTTTCAATTTCTCGAAGCGCTTCGCCCACCATTTCGAGTTCCTATCGAGCTACACCTGGTCGCATGCGATTGATGATTCGACCGACCTGCAAACGCTGCTCGAGCCGCAGGACAGCCGTTTCGCGCGACGCGAGCGCAGCAACTCTACATTTGACCAACGCCACCGCTGGGTGGTCAGCTCTGTTCTCGAAAGCCCCTACAAGCGCTCTGACGATGGATTCTGGCGAAAGTTCCTGGCCGATTTCACCGTCGCACCGATCCTCGAGATCTCTTCGGGCCGGCCGTTCACCGTTGTAACCGGCACGGACTTCCGATTGGATCTAAGTGCCAATACGGGCCGGCCATCGGTCGGCGCGGCCGGGGTGACCTCTCCTTTCATACCTGGAGTCTCGTTTACCCTTCCCACGGTGTGCGACGCTTCCCTGCAACTTCCTCCCGCACCAGTTCCTATCCCCCCGGCCGTGTCCGTTTCCCCGCCCGCCGGCTGCACGGGGAACCTGGGACGCAATGCCTTCGTGCGGCCCAACTTCCGCCAGTTCGATCTGCGCGTCTCGCGCAAGATCCACTTCACGGAAAGGGTGAACCTCGAGATCATCGCGGATGCATTTAACCTGTTCAACCGCAACAACGTTGCTGACGTCAACCCGCTCTGCGACCTGAGCAGTCCAACCGGTACTTGCACTGCCGGGCAGCCCAGTGCGGCGCTCGACCCGCGGCAGTTCCAGTTCGCCCTGAAGATCAACTGGTAGCTCGAAACCGGGATCCCCAAGGGCTCCGTTCCGGCGGAGCCCTTCGTTTCTCCATCGGGCTATTTGTCAGAGTGACTTCGTGACTTCTTGCGGTCGCCCCAAGCAAGTGGGCCAGCCTACGCGTTCCGCCTGAAAGGCTTTTGCCCGGCAGACTATCCGCGCTAGAGTGGAAGAGCAGGGCAGGCATGGCTGCGTGTCCTTTCGAGCACCAGCCGGCCGACCGGCAGGGAAAATGAACTCCATAGCAGCAGTCGCAGTAGCACTGGCGGCCATTGCCGTGGCGGCCTGGGCGGTTATTGTGTGGACTCGCGGGCGCAGCGAGGCACAGACGGCGGCATTGCGGCAGGAGATGCAGGCCCTGCTGGCGACGCAGGCGCAGACCCTTGCCACCCAGGTCGGCCAGTTGACGCAAACAATGACCCAGCAATTTGGCCAGGTGCAGCACGCCTTACAGAAGGGCGTAGCCGACACGGGGCTGCTTGCCTCACAGGCCCAAGCGGCGGTGGCCACCGAGCTGCAGAACTCCCGCGAGATGCTCGGCAAGATCAATCAGCAACTCGGCGAAGTGCAGCGGGCCGGACGGGAACTCTCGCAGGCCTCGCAGACGCTGCAGATGGTCCTGGGCGGGGCGAAGACCCGGGGTACGCTCGGCGAGGTCGCGCTCGAGCACCTGCTGGAAGACGCGCTGCCAAGGTCCGCGTATGAGTTCCAATATTCATTCGCGACCGGCACAGTCGTGGACGCCATCGTGCGCAGCGGCAACCGCAACCTCTCCATCGACTCAAAATTCCCTCTCGATGCCTACCGCCGGCTCGTAGAAACCGGCGAGGAAGCCCGCAGGGAGTTCGCGCAAGCGGTCCGCAAGCACGCTGATTCGATCGCCGAGAAGTACATCTTGCCGAACGAAGGCACGCTCGACATTGCGTTCATGTTCGTGCCGTCGGAAAGCGTCTACTACGAGTTGTTGATGACCGAGGACGCCAAGGGCGCGCGCCTGGACGCGTACAGCCGTTCGAAGGGCGTGATTCCCGTCTCCCCGAACACGCTCCACGCCTACCTCAGCGCCATCCTGATGGGTCTGAAAGGTATGCAAGTGGAAGAGAATGCGCGGCGGCTGCTAGGCAGCCTTGCTGGTTTAAGGAAACAACTAGAGGCGTTCGCCGAAGTGTACGAGAGGCTGGGCACCCATCTGCGACATGCCCAGCAAAGCTACGAGGATGCCGACAGCAAACTGGGCCGCGCGCGCAACGCGCTCGATCAGATGGCCCAGGGAGCCCTGCCGGAAGCACCTGCCAAAGCGCTGGAAGCCACGACCGAAGACTAGTTCCTCCGGCCTACTCCTTTCCGAGTTGACGCTACGGCGCTCAGCGCCTCAGCAGCTCTCGCCAGGCAGCTTCGAGCAGCACTCCGAACTCCCCGACAGGCTGCTTGGCCAGCATCTCTTCCAGATCGGCGCGGATGTGCTTGATGTCCTGCGGATCTCGCTGGATTCGGCGGATGATCCGGTCCACCCGGTCCTGCACGTCCCCGGTTACCAGACCTCGAGCGGCCATTAGGTACTGCCGGGCGGCCTCCACATCCGGCAACCCGGTTACGCCGGGCACCAATTTCGCGCTGATGGAGAAATCGCCGACGCGCACGCCTTGCAATTCAACCTGTGCCGAGTTCACGAATCCGCCGCTCGAGGTCACGCGCTGCAGATTGCCCCGCGGGAGCGCGATGATCTCGGGCGTGAGGTTGCGCACCTCGATCACCAGGCGCTGGCCGGTGCCGTGCAGGCGCACGGTCAGCTTGCCCTTCTCACCCGGCGCCAACTGGTTCCTCACCGCCGACAGCTCGATGGACACCAGCGTTACCTGAACCGCTCCCGCACTGCGCCCGCCCGCTTCAATCAGGAGTTGGGCCGTCCCTTCGGGCACCCGCGGCCCCGGCAGCAGCACCAGCGCCACGGGCGACGCCGCCAGCACCAGCGCCGGCTGGCCACCGAGCATGGCGTGGTTGCCGTCGGCGTCGCCGCGGAAGCCGGAGCCGTCCACGGCAAACCGGTCGGACACGGAGATGACGTGCGGGTAATCGAACACTTGCACGCCGTCCGACGGATTTGGAGGTGGCGCGATGACAGTGGTCGATGCGCTCATCTCGACGCCCGGGAGTTGCGCCCGCAGCACGCCCGCCTCAGCGGGCGCGGTGAAGCCGGCACGGCCGGTGGCGTCGGTGCTCACGCGCTCGCCGCCTGTGAACTCGACCACGACTCCCGGCACGAGCCGCCCGGTCGCGTCCAGCATGGCGAGGGTTGCCCGCTGGCCAGCAACCAGCTTCTGCGGCAGCACAATAGTTGTCGCGGGTGAGGTCCCAGTCGCATTCGAGGAGCCCTGTGGCTCGGCGGCACCCGGCCCCGATAGCACCGCGGCGAAGACGCCGATCGCAACGACGCTGCCCATCCGGATCATGCCGACGATTGTATCGCTTTTCGGGCGTCCGCCGGGAGCCACGGCGGGTGCGGCCGGGCGAGAACTGCTTCAGGGCTTGCGATGGGTGAGATGGTAGATCTTGGCGTCGAGGAACAAGTTGAAAAGATCGGGGTCGAGTTCCCTTTCACGCACCGACATCTCCAGGATTTCCAGGGCGCGCTCGGGCGGCACTGCCTTTTTGTAGGGCCGGTCGGCGGCCGAGAGCGCGTCGAAGATGTCGCAGATGGTCATGATCTTGGCCTGGACCGGAATCTCGTCGCCGCGCAGCTTGTAGGGGTAGCCCGAGCCGTCGAGTTTCTCGTGGTGAGCGCGGGCAATCATCGGGATGCCCTTGATCTCCTTGGTCCAAGGGATCTGCATCAGGAAATTGAAGCTGTGGACGACGTGCGATTCGATCTGCTGCCGCTCATCAGGGTCGAGGCTGCCCTTGGGGATGGAAAGGAAGCGGACTTCTTCCGGAGTGAGCAGGTGGTGCTCTATGCCGCGAGGATCCTGGTAGATCTGCTGGGCGATCTCGATCAGCCGGTCGAACTTTCCCGCCGGCAGCACGGTTGGCTCGTTCACCTGGAGGATGAACTGGAAATAGTCCTCAATCTCGGCCAGTCGCCTGCGGTAGTCCTCTTCGAGCCTTTCAAGCTGTGGCAGCGCCTGGTCGTGAGGGTGTTCGAGCAGGGATTGCAGCTTCTCCTGCGCCGCGCGCGCCTCCAGTTCCTTCCGGACGTAGTCGAAGCGATTCTGCACCAGCGCGAGTTGCGCCGGATAAAGTTTCTTGGCCTTGACCAACACTTCCTCGCGCACGCCAACCTTGCCGAAATCGTGGAGCAGCGCCGCGTAGCGGATCTCTTTCATCTGCTCGCGGCTGAAGCGCACGGCGGCATAAGCACCGAGATCGGCGCGGTCCACAGTTTCGGCCAGGCCAACGGTCATCGTAGAGACGCGCTGCGAATGACCCGAGGTCGTGGGATCGCGCTGCTCGATGGCGGTTACCGCGGCGTGGACGAAGCCTTCGAATAGGGTCTCAATGTCCTCGTAGAGCCGGCTGTTCTCGTACGCCACTGCCGCCTGCGAAGCCAGCGAGAGCGCCATCCGCACGGCGCGCTCCGGGAACGCCTGCACCTCGCGTTCAACCGCCTCAGGGCTCGTCAGCATCGCCGACGAGTTGCGTTTGCAGTTGATCAACTGCAGCACGCCGAGCACTTCACCTTTGGCATCTTTCATCGGCAAGGTGAGCATCGAGCGAGTGCGATAGCCGGACTCCTGATCGAACTTGGGGTTGAAGTTATACGGTCGCGACGGCGACGCTGCCCCGGCCCGGCCCGGTTCGTCCTTGCGGAGCAAGGTGTAGACGTCCGCGATGTTGATCACCTCACCGTGCACGGTGACGTAGCCCGCGATGGAGCCTTCGGTGATCGGCATCGTGAACTCGGCGAAGGGGAATTTCCGGCTGTCGTTCTGCGTCAGCTTGAAGCGGAGCAGGCGTTCGCCAGAACCCCCCAGGGAGGAGCGCGCCTCTTCCACCAGATAGAGCGAGCCGGCGTCGGCCCCGGCGATCTCACGGGATTTGCTGAGGATCATCTCCAGCAGGGCGTTGACGTCGTGCGTTGCCGAAAGCGCGACGCCGATGCGGTTCAGCTCCTCCGTCTCGCGCTCGGCCCGCTGGAGCTCTTCGCGGGCAGAGTGCTCGCGTTCGGCCAGCTCGATATGGGCGAATGCGGCCGCCACCGTTTTTTGTACCAGCGCCGACGATGCCTTTCGCGGCAGGCAGGCGAACCAGTGCGGGTCGGCGATTCTATCGGCGCCGGGGTCGCCGAAGATCCCGATCAGTCGCACGCCCGGCCGCCGGCGCACCAGTTGGCGCAGTGCGCCCGCGTCGTCGCGCTCCAGATCGGCCAGGCACACCGCATGCGCTGCATGGTTCCCGTGCGCCTCGGTGGGCCCGCCGGCTGTCTTTCGCCGGGATTTCGCGCCGGGCAACGCGCGCAGTACATAAAACCGGCGCAGAGGCTTCGCCAACGAAGCGGCAGGAGAACCCTCGAAGAACCAGATTTCTTTTTTGCCCGGCATCACAGAAGCTGCGGACTTGAGCAGTTGCTCAGTATAGCGAATTCCCATGGGCCGGCCTATCGTACTGAAGTACCGGTTTGCAACGGACGTAACTACTTGCGACCCTGCCACTTGAATGCCAGCCGCCCCTTTGTTAGTCTGAGCGAAGATCCTGCTTCTGTTCTGGAATCAGACGGGTGCGGCTGCGACTTATCGCTCCAGGTCCTGCGTGGCGAGGCGTGCGGCAACGGCGTTGCCTCCGGGGGGCTGCCGCTGCCGGGCCATCCGGCTGGCCGAGGTTCCCCATTGCGCGTTGAGATCGGCGCGCGCTCCGACGTCGGGCGCGTCCGCAACAACAACGAGGACAGCTTCCGGGTAGTGGCCGCGCTCAACCTGTTCGTGCTCAGCGATGGGATGGGTGGGGAAGCCGGCGGCGAGGTCGCCAGCGCATTGGCGGTCGAATCTGTGGCGGCACATATCCTGGAAGCGGCAAACAATGTTTCCGCTCCTTCCTTCGGAGAGCGGCAGCCCGATCTCTCCGAGAAAAGCAATCGCCTGGCCAGCGCCGTGCGCCTGGCCAACCGCAAGATCCACGAAGCCTCGCGCAACGATCCCGCGCATCGCGGCATGGGCGCCACGGTCCTGGCCGCCTGGCTCGACGGACAGCGGCTGAGCCTGGTCCACGTGGGCGACAGCCGTGCCTACTTGCTGCGGTCGGGGGCGCTCGAGCAATTGACCTCCGATCATTCTCTGGTGGCGGAGCAGGTGCGTCGCGGGATCCTTACGCCGCAGCAGGCCGACTCCAGCGCGATGCAGAGCGTGCTGATCCGGGCGCTGGGCGCGCACGAGGAGGTCGAGGTGGATGCCGACGAGCACATGTTGCTCGACGGTGATGCCTTGCTGCTGTGCTCCGACGGCCTCACCCGCATGGTCACCGATCCGGAAATCGCGAGCACCCTGCTGACTCACGCCGATGTGCAGGCCGCTGCCGACAGGCTAGTCGAGCTTTCGAACGAATACGGCGGCGAAGACAACGTGACCGTGGTGGTGCTGCGTATCGCGCTCGACTCCAACGGCTGGCTTTCACGGCTGCGCTGGCGGTCGCGAGGGCCCGGAAGGCCGCCCGGCGCGGGGTCGCCCGCAGGAGGTCGCTGAGATGGCCAGGCTCGTTCTAAAGTTTGAGGCCGCGGTGCTAAAGGAAGTCCCTATCGGCGGCCGGCCCGTCAGCATCGGCCGGGCGCCCGATAACGACATTCCCATTGAAAATCTAGCTGTCTCGGACTATCACGCCCGCGTCTACGCCGAAGCGGGGCGCTTGGTGGTCGAAGACCTGAACAGCCTGAACGGCACGTTCGTGAACGACATGCGCATCGAGCGCGCTACCGTGCGTGATGGCGACGCCATCCTTATCGGCAAGCACCACGTCCTGGTAGACGGAACCCGCGACGCGGCGCTACCGCTCGACGCCGGGCGCAAGATCGCCGCGCCCAAGATGGACGATACGATGGTGCTGGATACCCGGGAGCGCCGCGAAATGCTCCAGCAGGCGGTGGCCGTCGGCGAGCGCTCGCAGCTCGCTCCCGAGCGCGCCCGCGTTCCCAGTCTCGTCGTGCTCAGCGGCAGTACGGATCAGAAGGACTACCGGCTCTCGAGCAAGCTCACCGTCATCGGCAAGTCAGACATGGCCACGGTGCGGCTGCGTGGCTGGTTCGCCCCGCAGGTCGCCGCACAAATCAACAAACGTGAGGACGGCTACTACCTCGGTCGCGGCGATCGCGTCCCCAAGATCAACGGCGAGCCCATCACCAGCCTCACGCGGCTCAATGACGGCGACCTGATTGAGGTGGGCGGCGTCCGGCTGAACTTCCTGTACCGCGACTAGCGGCTCCCTGAGCTTCGCGAGGCGATCCTTGTCTCGACCCGCTCGCCGCAGGGTCGTATATTCAGATTCGATCGGCGGCGGACAGGAGGCTGCAGGGAGCCATGCCCAGGACAGGACCGAAGGTCACGCGGCGCGGGAGCGGTGGGCGCTTCTGGGGCCTCTTCCGCGCCTGGTGGCAGCACAAGGTCTCGCTGGGGATCAGCCTGGGGATCACGGCGTCTGCGCTTTTCGTTTACCTCTACACCTTTGTCGGCGAGCGCCCGACGCCGCTGTTCGAATTCATCCAGCGCCTGGAGCTCGACGCGCTCGATACACGCTTCCGCTACCGCCCGCGTCGTTATACCCGCCCCGATCCCCGGATCGTCATCGTGGATGTTGACCAGCGTTCGCAGGAGCTCCTGGGCCGCTGGCCGTTCTCACGCTCGCACTTTGCGCACCTCCTCGACGTGCTGCGCGAGGACGGTGCGCGGGTGGTGGCCTTCGACATCACCTTCAGCAAGCCCGATGAGTCGTCCGAGCCCCTCCGCGCTCTCCGCGCGCGCCTGGAAGCGCTGCAAGAGGCGGGCCAGCGCATCGACCCGGGCCTGCTAGAGGAGTTGGCGCGCCTTGAAGCGCAGTTCAACGCCGACCAGCAGTTCGCCGACGCCATCGTGCGCTCCGGCCGCGTCGTGCTCGGCAACTTCTTCCTCTATTCCGCGGCCGACCTCAAGGGCCTCGACGACGCGACGCTCAACCGCTACGCCGACCTGCTGGCCTTCTTCCCTTTTCCCCAGGCGCGCCCGCTCCACCCTGCCACCGGCAAGCGCGACCGCCTCAATCTGATCCAGGACTACGCCCCCTTCCGGCTGCTACCCCGCGGCGCGCAAGCCAACATCGAAATCCTCACCGACGCGCTGCGGGGCAAAAACTCCGCCACGGGTTTTTTCAACGTACAGCCCGACCCGGATGGCGTGGTGCGCCACGCGCTGCTCGCTCTGCCCTACGGACGCTCGCAGAGCTACGACGACTGGGACTTCTACGCCTCGGTGGACGTCCAAGCCATGCGCGTGTATCTCCAGCTTCCGAACGAACAGGCGGTGATGAACTTTGACGAGACCGGTATCGTCAGCTTCGAGTTCGGCCCGCGGCTCCGCGTTCGCCCCGACGCTATTGGGCGGGTGATGATCAACTATCAGGGGCCCGTCCGCACGTATCACTATGAGTCCATCGCCGACGTGGTGAACCGCAAGTTCGCTCCCGGCACCTTCCGCGACAAAATTGTGCTCGTAGGCGCCTCGGCCACTGGCATCGGCGACCTCCGCCCCACGCCGTTTGGCGGGATTGATTACCCCGGCGTCGAGATCCATGCCAACGTGATCGACAACATCCTGAATCAGAATTTTCTTGAGCGTGGCGCCAACCAGGTGGCCCTGGACCTCGTCCTGATCCTGCTGTTCGGCATCCCTCTCGGCATGTGGCTCGCCCTGACACTGCCGCGCTGGCTGTGGTTCGGGCTGGTGTTTGTGGTGCCGTTCACCGCCGGCGTGTACGGGGCGTTCCTGAAAGGTTGGTGGCTGAATTTTACTATCCCCGCATTGACGCTGGTTTCCAATGTCGGCTTGGTCGCGCTCTATCGCGCTCTGATAGAAGAGAAGGAGAAGCGCAAGGTGCGCGGCGCCTTCCAGCAGTTCCTGAGTCCCGAGGTGATCCGACGCCTGCTTGAGAACCCCGAGCTGGTGCAGCCGCGCAAGACCGAGATCACGGTCATGTTCAGCGACGTCCGCGACTTTACCACCATCTCCGAGCAACTCGACGCGCAGGAGCTGGCCCTGCTGTTGAACCAATACCTCACCGATATGACGCGCATCGTTTTCGCCCACGAGGGTACGCTCGACAAGTACATCGGCGATGCGGTAATGGCCTTCTGGGGCGCGCCGTTTGAGGAGCCGGGACACTCGCGCAAGGCGTGCCACGCTGCCCTCGAGATGATGCGCCGGCTGGCCGAGCTCCAGAAGCAGTGGGTCGCCGAAAAGAGGCCGCACCTCGACATCGGCATTGGCCTCAATACCGGCGTCGCCTCAGTCGGCAACATGGGCTCGGAGCTTCGCTACGGCTACACTGCCATGGGCGATTCCGTAAACCTGGCCTCGCGCCTGGAAGGCCTCAACAAGGAATTCCGCACGCACATCCTCGCAAGCGAATCCACCTACGCCGCCGCGCGCGAGGCGGGCTTTGTCTTCCGCGAACTCGACCTGATCCGCGTCAAGGGTAAGAACCAGCCCGTCACCATCTACGAGCTCATGGAGTTTCAAGAGGCGGCGAGCGACGGAGCCGGCGAGCTGGCCGAGCGGCTGGAGATGTTTGCTCGCGGGCGCGCCTGCTACCAACTTCGCCAGTGGCGCGAGGCCCAGGTGACATTCGAACGCCTGCTCGAGCGCTGGCCCGACGACGGCCCGGCGCGCACCTTCTGGAAGCGCTGCCAGGAATATCTGTTCCAGGAGCCCGAACCTAGTTGGGACGGCGTCTTCGTCATGACCCGCAAGTAGCGACGGAGCACGGGAGTGATCGCATTTCAATCCCTCCGACGCCTGCCGAACTCTCAACCGGTATCAGGCGCGCTACCCCGGGGGCCAGCGGAACGCCCGGCCACCCAGCAAGTGCAAATGCAGGTGAAATACCGATTGCCCGGCGCCGCGACCGATGTTGAGGACCACCCGATAACCGTCGGTCAGCTTGCGCTCTGAGGCAAGTTGGGCTGCTACCAGGAGCAGGCGACCCAGAAGCGCGGCGTCCTCCGCCGAAGCCTCGCCGAGCGAGGCCAGGTGCTTGCGAGGGCAGATCAAGATGTGCGCCGGCGCCTGCGGTTGAATGTCCTGAAAGGCAAAGATCTCGGGGTCTTCATACACAAACTTGGCGGGCACCTCTTTGAGGCCGATCCGGCAGAACAGACATTCATTCATTCTTCCTCCCTGTTTCCCTGCATCCTTGCCTTCTTGCCTCTAACCTCTATTCGTCCAACCTCACCACAAACGGCACCACGCCCTCCTCACTGCGCAACTCCTCGGCCAGGTGCCGCGCCTCCTCCGGGCTGGCCAGCTGGCCGACGCGCACGCGGTAAAAGAGGCCGTTGGGCGAGTCAAATTCGTGTACGAAGACAGGCTGGTAGCGCTGCTGGAGCCGCTCACGGAGCTTTTCGGCGTTCTCCCGCACCAGGAACGCACCCACCTGCACGGTGAAGTGGCCTTCGAGCGGGCTGGGCCCCGAGAGCAGCTCCAGACGAACCGGAGCGATTCCGGACGTCACCATGTCGAGTTCCCGGGCGGCGGCCAGCGAGAGGTCAATAACGCGATTTTCGACAAACGGACCTCGGTCATTGATACGCACCTCGGTGTGGCGCCCGTTTTTGAGGTTGGTCACGCGCACGACGCTCTCAAATGGCAAGGTGCGATGCGCAGCGGTGAGTTTGTACATGTCGTAGATTTCGCCGTTGGAGGCGCGCCGCCCGTGATAGGGGACGCCGTACCAGGAGGCCAAGCCGTCTTCGGTGTAGCTGCCGGGGACGGCCGGCGTAGGCGGTGTCTTGCGCGAAGGCGGCTGCGGAGCCGGCGCTCGGCTCGAGCGCGGCCGCGGGTGGGTGCAACCCGCCCCCAGCGCCAGAGTGCACAGGGCGAGCGCCCACAGCAGCGCCGGCGCCCGGCCTGCTCGCTTCAAGCCGCGCCCCGCGTCATTTCATCCTCGCGACGCGGGCTTCGAGTTCTCTGGCAGCTTCGGCCAGTCGCTCGGAGGCCTTGCGCAGGGCTGCAACGGCCTTGCGCCCGGTGGCAGGCTTTACCTCTTTTTCGAGATACCGGCGCAGCTTTTTGAGTTCCCGGTCAATCTGCCTCCCAACCTCCTCGAAGTTCGCCACGATCAGCTCCTTTGGCTTCGGCACCGCAAAATTTTCGGTATTATAGGCACGCTGAACAGTTCTCGCAAGGAGACCCGGTGGCCCTTCCTCTTCGATGGCGCTACAAGCTCGAGCGGTGGCGCGACTCGCTCGGCCGGATGTTTCGCTCCGAGCCGCATCCGGCGCGGCCGCGGCTGTGTCCCGCTTGCGGCACACTGGTGGGTTCGACAGCCAACAAGTGCCATGAATGCGGCGCCAGCCTGACCTTTTCGCTCGCCGCGGCCAGCCGTTCGCTCTCGGGCCTGCTGCCGACAGAATCGCCGGCCACTTACATCATCCTCAGCATCAACGTAATCCTCTTTGCGGTCAGCCTGACGGCCACGATGCGCGGCACCCAGACTCTGAATCTGTTTGGCGGGATCAGCAATTTTGTGCTCGACCGGCTGGGCGCCTGCCGGCCCTATTGGCTGATGCAGGGTCAGTGGTGGCGGCTGGTGATGCCCATCTTCCTGCACGGCGGCGTGCTGCACATTGCCATGAACAGCTGGGTGCTGATGGACGTCGGGCCGCAGGTGGAAGAGGTGTACGGCTCGGCGCGCTATCTGTTCCTCTACGTTCTTACCGGTATCGCGGGCTTTCTCGCCAGCACGACCATGGGCCACTTTAGTGTCGGCGCTTCAGGTGCGCTGATGGGCCTGATCGGGCTGATGCTGGCCATCACCACGCGTCGTGGTGGGGCACACATGCAGATGCTCCGTGGGCAATTACTCCGCTGGGTGGCCTACATCTTTGTGATCGGATTCGTCATCCGTGGGATCGACAACGCCGGGCACCTCGGCGGCCTGGCCGCCGGCTTTCTTCTGGGCCGGCTGATGGCTGACCGCGAACCCGCGACCCTCGCCGAGCGCCAGCGCGCTTACGCGCTGGGCTGGCTGGCCGGGCTGGTGGTGGTGGCAAGCTTCGTCTTCATGCTGCGGCACTACTTCAGCGGGAGTTAGCCGCCAGGGTGGAGGGGCCAGTCAACTTCTGCGCAGGCGCCGCGCAATCACTGCACTGTAGTGAAAGCCCGAAAATACCGTGAACGCGGCCACCAGATAAACACCGATCCGCCGGAGAAAGTCGAGCAGCGGATGGTGCACCACGGCCGCAAACACCACGACAAAAACCAGGAGGATCTGCGCCGTCGTGGTTGCCTTGCCATAAAAGCTCGGCGGGAATGACCGGTAGCCCACCACCAGCAGGATGACCGCCGCAGTGATCAGGATGAGGATGTCGCGGCCGAACACCAGGATCGCCAGCCACCAGGCGATCTTCTTTTTCAGGGCCAGAACAAAGAAAGATGACGACAACAGCAGCTTGTCGGCGATGGGGTCCAGATAGGCGCCCAGCGCGGACTTCTGGTCGAGCCGACGCGCCAGCAGACCGTCCAGGCCATCGGTCAAGGCGGCGGCGATCAGGATGGCCAGGGCCCAAGCGTAACGATCATAGAGGACGAAGATGAGAAAAAAGGGGAGGAACCCCAGGCGCAGAAAGGTGATCTCGTTCGGGACCGTCAGGATGCGGCTCACCATCGGGCAGAATCGTACAGCAGATCAGGCAAACAGAGCGAGATAATCGAGCAGCGAACGGCCCACCTTCTGCTCGAACATCTCCGCCAGCGAAGGGATCGAGCCACTGGGCTCATCGAGGGCAATGCGCTCGACGCGGCCCATAGGGAAGAACAGCGTTGGCAGGCCCACGCGCTCGCCCTCGGGGTGCAGCACCTGGCGGACAAAATCGTCGAAGTAGTTCAGGTCAATGCCGCGCAACGTGATGCCGGCAGAATGGAGGCCGAGCAGCTCGCCCCAGAGTTTTTCCTTAGGGCTGTGCAGGCTCACAATGACGATGGAGTGGGGTTCCACGCGTCCTGCCTCGGGTTGATGGTAGCGCAGGTGGCGCGGCGATTCATCCCGGCTTGCTCCAGCAGTACCCGGTTCGTCACCGGCTGCCCACTTGAGCCGTCATCATTCTGGGTCCACCGCAAGCCCGCGAAGAATCTCAACCGGCAGATTTTCCGTCCTCGAGAAATTCCGGGATCAGACGGAAATCGTTTTCAGGTCCGGCGCGATGCGCAGTCGCGGCTCGGTGGCCGCCTGCACGTCCTCAGGCTTTACTCCCAGGGCGACCTCGCGCAACACCAGGCCCTGCGGCGTGACCTCGATGACAGCGAGCTCGGTGACGATCAAGTCCACCACCTCGACGCCGGTCAACGGCAGGCTGCACTTGCGGACGATTTTCGGCTTGCCTTCCTTGGTGGTGTGTTCCATGGCGATGATCACTCGCTTGGCTCCAGCCACGAGGTCCATGGCCCCGCCCATGCCTTTGAGCATCTTGCCGGGGATGGCCCAGTTGGCGAGGTTGCCTTTCTCGTCCACCTCGAGCGCGCCGAGCACGGTCAGGTCCACGTGCCCGCCGCGGATCATGCCGAACGAATCTGCACTCGAGAAATAGCTCGATCCGGGAAGTTCGGTGATTGTCTCTTTACCGGCATTGACCAGGTCGGAGTCCTCCTCACCTTCGAGTGGAAATGGACCGACGCCGAGCATACCGTTCTCCGATTGCAGCACGACGTCCATCCCGGACGGGATGTAATTGGAGACCAAGGTGGGCATGCCGATGCCCAGATTGACGTAGTAGCCGTCGCGCAGCTCCTTGGCTACGCGCTTGACGATGATTTCGCGCTTGTCCACTTCGCCTTGGGCCATGGCGTCTCCTTCGACCCTTTGGGCGTAAAGCCATACGCCCCTGCGAGAAATCGCTCCCGGAGCACCTACCCCTACATGCGCTTCCGGACAGTGCGGCGCTCGATGCGCTTCTGGTAACTCGTGCCCTGGAAGATGGCGTCCACGAAAATCCCGGGCGTATGGACCGAGCCGGGGTCCAGTTGCCCGAGCTCCACCAATTGTTCGACCTCGGCGATCACGTAATCGGCGGCGGTGGCCATCACGGGGTTGAAATTGCGCGCCGTCTTGCGATAGACGAGGTTGCCCCAGCGGTCGCCCTTCCAAGCTTTGATGAAAGCGAAATCGCCGCGGAGGCCCCGCTCCATCACGCACAGCCGCCCGCCGAATTCGCGCACCTCTTTGCCCTCGCTAACCATCGTGCCGCAGCCGGTCGGCGTAAAAAACGCCGGAATCCCTGCGCCGCCGGCACGGAGGCGCTCGGCGAGGGTACCCTGCGGGTTCAGCTCGACCTCGAGCTCGCCGCTCAGCACCAATTGCTCGAATAGCTTGTTCTCCCCGACGTAGGTCGAGATCATCTTCTCTACCTGGCGCGTCTGCAAGAGCAGGCCGATGCCAAAATCATCCACGCCGGCGTTGTTCGAAACCACGGTGAGGTTCTTGCATCCCTTGCGCCGCAAGGCCGCAATCAGGTTTTCGGGGATGCCGCAAACCCCGAACCCGCCCATCAGGATCGTGACGCCGTCGCGGACATGCTCGATCGCGGCGTCGGCGTTCGCTACGCGCTTGTCCATGACGTTGCTCCTCGAAACGGGGCGATTACGGCCACAAGGCTGCCGAACGCATTCCCAGCCGGAAGATTTTCCAGGGGGAGTTTACTGCAAACCCCGCAGGATTTTATAGAGTTCGTTGGCGGCGACGAACTCGTCCTCGAGCTCCCGGCTGGTAAGGCGCGCGCGCAGGTGCTCGATGGCCTGGGAGACGCGGTCCAGTGCCCGGGCGATATTTTCGGTGTTGGTCAGGCCGATATCGCGCCACATCACGTATGGGCTGCCGGCCAAGCGCAGCATCTCGCGCAGGCCGGGGCCGGCCAGCGTCGCGGGCAGGCCCGTCTCGTCGGTTTCCTCTCGCACCACGCCGGCCAACGCCACCGCAACCATTTGCGGAAGGTGCGAGACAACGGCCGCGGCCCAATCGTGCGTTTCCGCGTCGAGCCATAGCGGCTGCGCGCCCAGCGATTCGAGCAGCGCGATGAAACTCTGGATGCGGGGATCGGTCTCGCTGTCGTCGCCCTCACCGATCAAGGCGTACTTCGCGCCGTGAAACAGTTCCGCGTCGGCATTGGCGACCCCGGCGACCTCCCTGCCCGCCATGGGATGCCCACCAAGGAATCGCGCCGAGCCTTTGAAGGCCCCGGTTGCGGCGCGGCAGATGCTTGCTTTCGTGCTGCACGCATCAGTGATAAGCGCGTGCGGCTCGGCGTGGCGGGCAATCTCGGGCAGCAACTCGATCGTGAGCCCGATCGGCAGGGCCACATAGACCAGATCAGCGCCTCGTACGACCCGAGAAAGCTCGGCCGAGCCTTCGTGAATGGCACCTGCCGCCTGGGCCTGCCGCAAGACGTCTTCTTTGTCCCAGCCGTGAATGCGGACGTCCGGGAGGCGCTTTCGAGCCGCCAGCGCAAACGATCCACCGACTAGGCCGATGCCCAGCACAGTGATGCGACGGAACCCGGTTGCGGCGTCCGCCATAGGTTAGGCGATGCGTCGGCCCACGGCCGGGGCAATGATGCGGAGCTCAGCCATCAACTGGGCGAATTGGTCGGCGTAGAGCGACTGCGCGCCGTCGGAGAGCGCGTGCTCCGGGTCGTGGTGGACTTCGATGAGCAGGCCATCGGCACCGGCGGCCACTGCGGCGCGGGCCATCGGCGGCACTTTGTCACGGCGGCCGGTGCCGTGGGAAGGATCAGCGATGATGGGCAGGTGCGAGTGCTTTTTGATCACCGGGATGGCAGCGATATCGAGCGTGTTGCGCGTGTAGGTCTCAAAGGTGCGGATGCCGCGCTCGCACAGGATGACATTGTAGTTGCCCCCCGCCATGATGTATTCCGCGCTGAGAAGCAGCTCCTCGATCGTGGCCGACATCCCACGCTTGAGCAGCACCGGCTTAGGGACCTCGCCCAGCGCTCGAAGTAAGTGGTAGTTCTGCATGTTGCGCGCGCCCACCTGGAGGAGATCCACGTATGGCAGCATCATGGCAATCTGCGACGGGTCCATCACCTCGCTCACCACCAACAGGCCGTTCTTGTCGGCGGCCTGGCGGAGCAGCTTCAGCCCCGGCTCGCCCAGCCCCTGGAAGGAGTAGGGGGAGGTGCGCGGCTTGAACGCGCCGCCGCGCAGAAGCTTGGCGCCATGCCGGGCGACGCGCTCGGCGATGGTGAGAATCTGCTCGGCCGACTCCACCGCGCACGGCCCGGCCGCCACCACCACCTCTGGCCCGCCGATGCGCACGCCCTTGCCAACCTCCACCACGGTACCTTCGGGTCGGAAGGCGCGGCTGGCCAGCTTGTACGGCTGCGTGATCCGCACCACCTCGCGGACGCCTTCGAGCAGCTCGATGTCCCGTGGGTCTACGTCGCTGCGCACGCCCACGGCGCCCAGGACGGTGTGGGTCGCGCCAGTCGAGCGGTGCACGTCAAACCCCATCGCCACCAGTCGGTCGATGACGTGCTGGATTTGTTCCTCGCCTGAGCCTGCCTGCATCACCACGACCATGAATATCTCCGTATCACTGCGCTCATGGTTCTGCGCTTCGCGCTGTCATCCTGAGCTCGACAAAACTCTAGCCTGGCTTCTTCTCCGGGCCGTCAGCTTCGCGCATGGCCGTGCGTTCCACGGCGCGCGCTTCGTCCAGGATGCGCTCAAACAGCCGTCGGATGGCGGTGTCCGCCAGGGGCCCCTGATTGGCGCGCTCCACGCCTTCCAGCACCTTGCGCTCGCGCTCGGGCTGATAGAGCGGCAGCGACTCGACGCGCTTGAGCCGGCCGATTTCGAGGGCACAGCGCGAGCGCTCGTTCAACAGCTCGACCAACTTGCGGTCGATCTCGTCAATCTTGCGGCGCCAGTCGTCAATCGTCATGGGCGCGCTTCCCGACGGCTCAGGCCCTGGCTGGCCGCCTGCTTGAGCGACCGAATGCGCGCGGCCACCGCGGAGGCCGCCTCGTCCACCGAGGCGGCGCGCTCGATCTCCTCCACGAGCGCCGAGCCCACCACCGCCGCGTCGGCCAGGCCCCCAAGGATTGAGACGTGACCGGGAAGAGAAATTCCAAAGCCCACGGCAATCGGCAGCGACGTCACCCGGCGCGCGCGCCGCACCAGTGCCGGCAAGTCCTCCGGCAGGGCCTCTCGCGCCCCAGTCACGCCCATCCTAGAGATGAGATATAGGAACCCGGTCGAGGATTCGGCAATCCGCACCAGACGCGCGTCGGTCGAAGTCGGCGCTGCAAGGAATATCGTGTCCAGGCCTCGGCTCACGACCGCGTGCCGGTACTCGCCGGCCTCCTCGGGCGTCAGGTCGGTGATGAGCACGCCGTCGGCGCCCGCCGCGGCTGCTTCATCCGCGAAAGTGCTCAAGCCCATCTGCAGCACCGGGTTGAAATAGCTGAACAGCACAAGCGGCACCTCGGTCTTCTGTCGGAGCTTTCTCACCAAGCCCAGCACGCCCGCGAGCGTGGTGCCGCTGCGCAGGGCGCGTTCGCTGGCGCGCTGGATGGTCGGGCCATCGGCCAGCGGGTCGCTAAAGGGCACGCCAAGCTCCACTACGTCGGCACCCGCCTCGGCGAGTGCGGCCACCAGGCGTTCGGTGGCCTCAAGCGTCGGGTCGCCAGCAGTCAGATAGGCCACCAGACCCAGGTCGCCAGCGCGGCGAAGGTCGTCGAATCGTCGCGTGATACGCGTCGTCGCCATGGTTGCCGGTCGGATCACACTTCCTCAAAGGTGACGCGAAAGGATTTCCATGTCTTTGTCGCCGCGGCCCGAAACGTTCAGGATGACCAACTGTTCGCGCTTCATCTTCGGTGCGCGCTCGATTAACCCCGCCAGGCCGTGCGCCGCTTCGAGCGCTGGGATGATGCCTTCGAGTCGGGCAAGCGTGCGAGCGGCATCAAGCGCGGCCCCATCGCGCACGGCGGTGTATTCGGCGCGGCCCTGGTCAGCGAGCCAGGCGTGCTCCGGGCCGATGGCCGGATAGTCGAGCCCCGCTGAAACCGAATGCGTCGTTGAAATCTGCCCGTCCCTGGTCTGCAAGACGTAAGTGTAGGTGCCTTGCAGCACGCCGGGCCTGGCGCCCGCAAAGCCCTCCGCCGCGGCCAGGCGCGCCGCATGCTCGCCGAGCGCTCCGCCGCGCCCGCCGGCCTCGACACCGACCATCCGCACTCCCGCATCGCCTAGGAATTCATGGAACAGGCCGATCGAGTTCGACCCGCCGCCCACGCAGGCGAAAAGGAAGTCGGGCAGGCGGCCTTCGGCTTCGAGGATCTGGGCGCGAGCCTCGCGCCCGATGACGGACTGAAAATCGCGCACCATCTGCGGATAGGGATGCGCGCCGAGCACTGAGCCGAGCAGGTAGTGCGTGGTGCGGACGTTGGTAACCCAGTCGCGCATGGCCTCGTTAATAGCATCCTTGAGCGTGCGGCTGCCGGAGTTCACAGCCACGACTTCGGCGCCGAGCAGTCGCATGCGAAAAACATTAAGCCGCTGGCGCTCCATGTCCTCGGTGCCCATATACACCACGCACTCGAGGCCCAAGCGGGCCGCCACCGTGGCGGTAGCCACGCCGTGCTGGCCGGCGCCGGTTTCCGCGATGATGCGTGGCTTGCCCATGCGCACGGCGAGCAGGCCCTGGCCCAGGCAGTTATTGATCTTGTGCGCGCCGGTGTGAAGCAGGTCTTCGCGCTTCAGAAAGATGCGTGGGCCGCCGAGGTGAGCCGTCAGACGCGCCGCAAATTGCAGCGGCGTGGGACGCCCGGCAAAATTCCGCAGCAGGTTTTCCAGCTCGCTGCCGAAGGCTGCGTCGGCGCGCGCATCGCTGTAAGCGCACTCGAGCTCTTCGAGGGGCGCCATCAGTGTTTCCGGCACATAACGCCCGCCGTACGGACCGAAGCGGCCGCGGGCATCGGGCCAGGTTTGCGCGGCGGTGCTCATCGGTTCTTGTACCCACCCATTCCGTGGAGGTTGTGGTTGGCAGCTTCCACTTCGCGCATCAACTCGCGCAGACGTGCCGGGTCTTTCTTTCCCGGCTTCGCTTCCACGCCGCTGCAGACGTCAATCGCGAACGGTCGCACCGCACCAATGGCCTCCGCCACGTTTTCGGCGGTCAGGCCGCCGGCAAGAACAACGGGGCCATAGCGGCGGGCGCGCCGCGCGATGCGCCAGTCAAACTGCTTGCCTGTCCCACCGCGCAGGCGCCAACTGAATCCGTCTAGCAAGAATGCAGCGGCCCGACGATAGCGCGCCAGTGCCGCAGGGCGAAAGCCGCTACGCACGCGGAACGCCTTGATGACCGGTCCGTGAGCCGCGAGCCGGGCAACCTCCTCGGGAGATTCGTCGCCGTGAAGCTGCACCGCCTGCAAGCCCGCGGCGCGCGCCAGCGCATCCACCGCCAGGAACGACCAGTTGACGAATACGCCCACCGCTTCCACGAACGGCGGCAGCCGCCGGATGATCGCCCAGGCCTGCGCCGGGGTCACGCAACGCGCGCTGGGCGGATAAAAGTTGAAGCCCAGCGCGTCCGCACCCGCGTCAACGGCGAGCCGAGCGTCGGCCCAATTGGTGATCCCGCAGATTTTTACTCTGACCACGAATAACCGCCTTCTGTCCGTAGGGGCGCCGTTGCGGCGGGCTGTGCCCCTTCATATCCAGCAATGGTCACAGAAGCGCGCGCAGAGCCGCGGCCGGGTCGGGCGAAGCCATCAGATGCTCGCCGACGAGAAACGCGTCAAATCCGGCGGCGCGCAGCCGCAGCAGGTCGGCGGCCGAGCGTATCCCGGACTCGCTCACGGCGATACACTCGTCCGGGATCGCTTCGATCAGTTCCAACGAGATTTCCAGGCGCACATCGAGCGTGCGAAGATCGCGGTTGTTGACGCCGAGGATGCGCGCGCCCGCGTCCAAGGCCCGCGACACCTCTTCCCGCGAATGGACCTCGACCAGGGGCTCCATGCCTAACTCGCGTCCCAGCGCAAGCAGTTCGCCGAGCGCGGCCTCGCCGCCCGCCGGACGAAACAGCATCACGATCAGCAGGAAGGAATCGGCGTTTGTGGCGCGCGCTTCCCAAACCTGCCAAGGGTCCACGATGAAATCCTTGCGCAGCACCGGCAGCGCGCTCGCGGCGCGGGCAACGCGCATGTCCTTCAGCGAGCCCTGGAAAAACTCCTCTTCGGTCAAGACGGAAAGAGCGGCCGCGCCAGCACGCTCGAGCGCCTGGGCGAGCGCCAGGGGATTGAAATCCTGGCGCAGCACGCCGCGGGAGGGCGACGCCTTCTTTAGCTCGGCGATGACGTTGACGGCGTCGCGTGTCAGGGCCGCGGTGAAATCGCGCACGGGCTCCGCCTTGCCGGCGGCCATGCGCAGCACGGCCTCGGGAAGGACGCGCTTGCGGTGGTCAATCGCGGCGCGGCGCGCCTCGACGATGCGGTCGAGAATAGTGCCGGGTTTGGTCTCTGCCCTCATCGGCGAGTGCCTATAGCAATCCCCGGACGCAACAAGGGAAACATGTATGCTAGTCCCCACCTCTGGGGAAGTCAATTTGGGTGGGTCCGGCGTGCGCACTAGGCACGCCGCAATCGCTGCTTGGGCTCGATCAGCGGATGACTCTGGCGGGCCTTAACTCTGAAGAGGCGAATCCGTAGGCTGTGGATTGCTGCCCCAGCCGTCCACGATTCCAATGGCCAACAGCGCCACAACAACTCCGCCCAGCAGATCCACAACGTAGTGCCATTCGAGAAGAAGAACCGGTGCCAGTAGCAACACGTCCACGCCCACCAAGAATCCGACGATGCGCTTCCACTTCCGCAAGAACCACATCACGATCAATGGCTGAGCGATGTGCATGCAGGGAAAAGCAATGTAGTAATCCAGTCCGATGCGATCCTTGCCTTTGTGCTCCCAGAACATCTGGGCATTGGCTAGGAGCCGTTGCTGGCTGGTATAGGTTCGCAGGGTATGCGGCAACTCCGCGAAATGGGATGCTGAAAGATAATACGGACCATGGCTGGGCCAGAGGAAAAATAGAATCAACGCCAGATAGTAGCCGGTCAAGATTGCACCGATGAATTGGACAGCGCGTTTTCTTCCAAAGGCAAGCCCCGTAAGGAAGATTCCAGCGCCGATTTGAGTGAACATTCCGAAATAGACGAATTCGAGGAACTCGAGGACGCCGGTTGGGAGATGCCGCACGGTCCAGTAGCCCATGTCCGACACGGTCACTCCCCCCATGATCCGCGCATCCATACGGTTCAGGAGAGCGTCGAACGCACCGTAAAATCTCAGCGACACGATAATATCATTGTAGGCAAAGATCAGAATCAAGCCCAGGAAGAGGTACGCTGCCGGAATGAACACTGCCCCGGCGACGCCGGACAATTCCCCGCGTTGCTCCCGGATCCGATTCACCAGTTCGAGTACGGCCACCAAGCTGACGCAGAGTGTAAGACCCAAGCCGGGGCCAAAGAGCCAGAGGAACCCAACCCACGCGGCAACCAGCAACAGCAGGGGCCTTCGGCTCTCGCGGTATCGCCGCCACACGGGTTGAATCGTCTCCCGGAAAGGAAAGCCGATGAGGTAGAGGACGACGGCGTAGCAAATCGAGTCGAGGGCCAGCCGGAACCAGTACGACACAAAATAGGTCGGCCAGTCGAACCTCGTGGGGAGCTTCAGCGACCTGAGCGCGGGGAAAAGAGCGACTCCCAGCAGCGCACTCGCCACGAAATGCGCATTCCTGCCAAGCTTACTAAGAAGATTCATTGGGCAGACGGTGGTGCTGCAGCCGAGCTGCGCTTCCTCGTACCCTCGCGAGATCGGCAAAACAAAGTCCGCGCCGGGGCACGTGACACATTTTGGAGTCCCTTGCGCTTGCGGCCGCGATTATACCGCCACGACGCCACTGGATGTTGTTTGCACCTTTCTCTGTATGCTTCTAAGAGCAACCATGACGCGTAGCTGGCGCGAACCGGCCCTCCCAGCCATTGCGATTCCTGCAGATGTCGCCTATAAGCCACGCATGGTGCTATTCTGCGCCGCACCGCGGAGTTCAGCAGGACGCAGATGACTCCCGGAAAGTTGGGCGGGTGAATTCAAACAACGCGTCGGCGCATGCTGGTCCCCATGTATGCGCCAAGTAGACTCGCCGCGATATTGAAAAACGGGCAAGCTGCGAATCGATCGCGGCAGGCCAACGGGCGCCTGCAGGTGATCCTCTACATGATCCTGCTGGCCGCTCACCTCGCTGTGGTCTGGCTTCTCCCGTTCTTCCCGACACAGGACGGTCCCAGCCATGTTTACAACCTCGTGGTTTATCGCGATCTGCTGCACGGGAAGGGCGCCTGGGACCGCTTCTATGTTCTCAACGAGCGCTCGATCTCGAACCAAGGGTTCTTCCTGATCGCTTACCCGCTGCGGTCCGTTTTGCCAATTATTCAGAGGGATCTTCCTTCTTCTGGCGGGAGAGAAAGCGCTGGAGGTATCCGGGATCTTCCTTTTTGTTACTCTTGAGATCTCCGCCCGCGGTGGGTTCTTGTGATTGTTCGCCGCAGCGGCTCGAATTCCAAGCGATCCGCCAATTTTGAACGACCACATACTGCACGACCCATGACGGCAGGATTTTGTTGGGAGGAGCTATAATGGCAGCAATGGAGGCCGGCGATGGCTGACGCTGAGATCATTTTTGCGGTTGAGGAATCGCCCGAAGGCGGCTACCAGGCTCGGGCGCTCGGCCACGCGATCTTCACCGAGGCGGAGACACTTGAAGAGCTCAAGAAAATGATCCGGGATGCGGTGGGCTGCCATTTTGAGGTGGAAGCCAAGCCGCGTGTCATCCGTCTGCATTGGGTCAAGGATGAGGTCATCCCTGCTTGAGGCTCCCGCGCGACATTAGCCGGGAGCAACTGCGCGCTGATTAGGACCCACCACCCGGAGCCTTTCCCTTTTCGGCCGCAAGTGGCATCTGCTGCGGGCAATCGAACTGAGCCGGACTGTCCACGATCCTGTGCGGGTTCGCTTCGCAGTATGCGTGGATTTCGGCTTCTTGTGAGCAGCTGAGAAAACGCCAAGATGAGTGTTTTGAGTAGATTAGTTGGGTTCGTTTTTCCAAAGCTGCTTTTCTGGAGCGCCGAGTCTCTCAGGAGTTTATATCTTATAGATAATTAATAAAAATAAAATAACTATTAGAGATCAAGCCTCTGGGCACTGGTTATCGGCCACAATCAAAGAGCAGAGTGCAGAGTTCTTGACTCGCTTGGAGTGACTGCGCACCCGCACATTTACCTGCAAGAATTCGCAGCGGAACCCGGCGGAGCCGCGGAATCCATCCTTTCCTTTTTCAGCGTGGCCGACACGGGGGTATATTTTTCGCACATCAAGGCTTTTGATGCTTGATTTCCCGCGCTGAAGGGGCGAGAATTAGTTGGTGCCCGGAAGCGGGCGCTAACGGGTCTGGGACTGAGTTAGTCTTCCAGACCCTTTTTTTGATATGGACGAGCCGAACAAGAAAGTCACCAACGGCACGCTGAACTCGGGCAGCGAAACAGACGCGAGCTCATCCCCTGCCCAGATCGAATCTGCCAAAGAAACCAGACGTGAGCCGCACTCTAAAAGACAGGCCACGGGTCCTCGTACTGAACGAGGGAAGCAACGATCAAGCCAGAACGCCATCGGGCCCGGCATTTTCGCGAAGGCGATGTTGGTAAACGGTGAATCGTCCAGGCAATTTTATTACCTGCTGCGACGATTCAAGCAGGACGTCCAAGCTCTCGAAGAACTGGAAGGAATCCTGAAAGAAAAATTGGCAATCATCCTTTGGCGCCAGGGCCGATTCCTTAAAGTGGAGGCTGCGGAATTCACAAGGGCGATGCAGTTCGCTGAAGTTGATCGGTTCGAACACCATGCCTTCAACTTCGACCGCACGAGTTCACTCGAAACCGAGCGGCCCGAAGATCGCCAAGAACGTGTCGCCGGCTCCGAGTCGCCTTTAACTCTTGGGAAAAGGCAAGCTTTGCTTGCGCCGCCACCAGAGGTTTTGGAGCGCCTGATGGGGTACGAGAGGCATTTGGGCCGCGAACTCGATCGCGTCTTGAGCCAGATCGAACGGCTTCGTCGAATGCGGTCGAAAAACTCTGATCCGCCCACATCGAGCTCCACTGAGCATCGAGGCGCACAGAGCGAAAGAGATTCTCACCGCGGACGAAACAAACCTTTGAGGCATGATCGATAGACAGAGCGATGCAGGATGCTGCTAGCAAACTCGAACGACGGAAAGCCCTTCAGCATTGCTTTAGGATTCAGGAGGAGCGTGTCCGCCGCCTACGCTTACTCGAGAGCGCACAGCGCAAGCTGCTACCCAATGGATGGAGGGAAGTCTTGGTGTTGGCCCAAATCGCCGAAAAAATTGAGGAGTCCGAAATTGATGCGCAGCGAGCGAGTTCACAAGTACCTGATGGGACAGTTATACCCGAGGAGCAATGCAGTCCGACTGGAGCCGTGAAACACCTTTCAAGGCAAGAAGCGTCTCTCCAGGAAGGGTCGGTTGAAATGTCTAAAATGGGGGAACGGCTTGCACAACTTGACCCAATTGACCGCTCACTGATTCGAGAGGCCAGCGAGAAGATTGTTGTGCTGAATGAGCTGGAAAAAGAGCAAATCGCTTACGAGAAATGGGGGAAGCCTTTCAAAGAAGTGGAAAGAGAGTTCCACGAGGAGGCCGCGAGACGAGTTCAAGAGCGTCTGAAGCTTTCCTCGGAGAATGAATCTGTGTGGGACGTAACGAACAATCGCAATTGTCCTCCGGGAAATAGGCCCACCGAAACCTAACGAATCCCCAGTGGTACAATAGGCGCCCAACTGGATAGCGGCTGGTCAGCTGCCAGTCAGCCCTTTCAGTGGGCGGTGTCCTTGTTGGCGAGGGGCCGATAAGGCGGATGACTCTTTGTTGACAAAACAGCAGGCCTTTTTCTAGGCTGCGGGCGTGATCAAATGCCCCCATTGCGGTAAGCCTGTCCCAGACAGTCTTATCGTAAGGCGCGCTGGGCAGATCGGTGGCAAGAAAACTGCCAAGCGCGGGCCTGCGTATTTCCGAAAGATCGCAGCTATGCGGAAGGAATTCATGGGTGGTAGGCCGCGCAAGGAGAAAACCGGATGACCGCGGATAAAGAATCCTGCCCCTCGACCAACGCCTGTACGGTAAGCCGACCCCCGTTTCCCCAAACCGAAACTTACGGCCAACCCTCATCCATCTGCATGTCGCCTCATTCACGATTTTGTTTTGCTCGGTTAGCAACAAACAAACGCCCGCGAGCAAAAGGCAGTGAAAATTAGGTAGAGGGATCTTTTACCCGAGCACTCCGCTGGTTTCGTGCATCAGGGAGTCTTGCCTGTAACACCGTGTCCAAAAGAGTTTAATCTGCTTCTTCCTGCATTGTCCGCCTCGCTTTTTGCTTGACAAACAGCAAGCCTTGCTGTTATTCTCTGCCCCACAAAGAGGTAGACGGCCATGAGAATCAGGTCGCATGGTCACCATTGTTCAAGAAAGGTCCCCACATGGGGGCATATGGGATCGAATATCGCATCTCGTCGTTATGTCGATGCCATGGTACGCCAGAACGTCAGGCTCGCGAAACGCTCGGCGGCAGGGCAATTGCTGGCCACCGCGTTGTGCGGGCTGCGCAATTTGACGGTCAACTTTGGATTCTCGATAGCTCTTGGCGACCTCCGGTACCTGGATGGCGGATGGTATGTCACCCATGCCGGCCTGCTCCGCTTGGCTTCCCACAACCATTGTTCCGGAATCCGAGTCCAGCCAGTATGTGAGTTTTGCGACCCTGCGGCCAACCGCTGGGTCTTCAAGGCGACCGTTTACAAGTCACCCCAGTCAAGGGGCTTCGTCGGGTATGGGGACGCTGACCCCACGAACGTCTCACCGCTTGTGCGCGGCGCCGAGATGCGCGTGGCCGAAACTCGCGCCGTCAACCGCGCCCTCCGCAAGGCCTACGGCATCGGCCTCTGCTCGGTCGAGGAATTGGGTTCGTCCTCCAGGGATCTTCGCCCTTCGCGCGAGTCTGGCGAAGAGCGCGCTTCGGTGAAACAAAATGGCTCAGGCAACGGCCAGCCCCGTCTGCGCGACCGGCTTTGCCTGATCATCCGGCAGCACCAGCTCGACCCCGCCCTGGTCAAACTCTACGCTGCTGACTACTGCGGAACGGCTGTGTTGCGGGACGCCAGCCGGGACTTGGTTGAGGCCTTCATCAACAACCTGGCTGAATGGGCCGCCAAAGACCGCGACGGCCTCCTCTGCCACCTCAACAGCTATGCCCAACCGAAGGGGACGAACTCATGAAACGCCATATCCCAGGCCTCCATCAGCAAGCCCCTAACAGTGACGACCATCTAGAAGGGCTCTTCCTGGCCCGGGTCGAACGGGCGTTCTACCGTTGGCACCCGCAGAAGCCCTTCTTCGCCCTGCGTCTGGCCGTCCTCGAGCCCAAAGAGCACACCGGGCAAGCGATCTCTGGGCGCCTCTACTGCACGCCCAAGGCCCTGTGGAAGCTCA
>JBASRK010000109.1:0-18445 GCA_049273775.1 Candidatus Acidiferrales bacterium | reverse complement strand
ACTCCGGGCCGGCCAGTTGGACCCAATGGTTTTTCTTCATCCAGGCCTTGAGCTCCCTGGAGACCTCCAGACCCGCAATGAACCGGTCCATCTCGGGCTTTTCTGCGGATTGCTCTACTTCTTTGACGGTCTCCGCATAGCTCTTGTGCAGCAGATAGAACGTGATCTGCCGCACCGGCTCCGCTCGGCCCACCGTGGGCGTCACTCGGGCCACAAACTCAATCGAGCCGACGCCCTGCGCCGCAGCGACTCCCGCAATCATGCCCGCCAGCGCCAGCGCGACCACCATTGCGGGCAGCCAAACCACTCCACCTGTCCGTTTCACGTCAAGTATCCTAGCAGATTCGCGTGCCGCGATGTTTCAAAGGGCTTGACTTCGTGCTATCCGGGCGATTCAGAGCAGGCTAAGCAGCCACCACACAAGCGCGGCCGCAAATCCGAGCAGAAGGAGTATGGCGAGCGGGCGGAGCCGGTTCGATGGCGAGTGGCAGATCCTGGTTTTTCCACTCAGAAGTCCAGTAGGCCGGAAGGGTTGCTCTGGATTTAGGGTTAACAGCGACCGGAAGGGTCGGCTGGCGAGAGCGAGCTTACAGCAGGCGGAAGGTGACTTCGACGAGCACGGAGACGGCCACCGGCTTGCCGGCGGGTCCGATCGCTGGCTTGAAGCGCCAGTTGCGCACGGCTTCGACGGCTCTGTCTTCCAGGCCCAGGCCGGGGCCCTTGACCACGTTGATGTTGGTGGCGCGCCCGTCCGCAGTGATGACCACTTGAAGGACTACCGTGCCCTGATACTTTGCCTTGCGAGCTTCATCGGAATATAACGGCGTCGGGCAATACGCGCACTCGGGATATCCGACTCCACCGGTGCCGGGACGAAACACGCCGCCGCCGGTGCCGCCGCCTGAGCCCGGACCCAGGCCTCCGCCCTCGCCGCTGCCGATGCCGCCGCAGCAGCCAGTTCCAATGCCGCCCCCGCCCCCGGGTCCGCCGGAGCCGGTGATGAGTTTCGCCAGCGGATCGCCGTAATTCGGCAGAGGCGGACTGGGTACCTTCAACTCGGGCGGCCCGAGCAGGGTGGGCACTGCGGGCATCTTGGGGTTCAGGTTGCGCAGCGTCGCCATGGGCGGCGTCTTTTGTACCCAATCAAATTTTGGAGCACGCCCGCGGCTGGGGGCAGTCTGCATGCGCTCGCCGCCACCGCCACCGCCGCCGGCCTTGTCCTTGCCGGGCGGCAACTGGGCCAGATAGGGCGAGATATCAATGCTGATGACTTCCGTCTTGTTGTTGGCCTGGGTGGTCGGCATCACCTGATGGATCAGCGGCAGGATCAGCAGCGCCGCAATCAGGGCATGGAACGCCAGCGAAAGCCCCTGCGCGCGGCTGAATTGCTCATTACGGCTCCAGATGTCGCGGACCTTAACGGGCTGGCTGGTCACCTTGAGCGGCGGCAGCTTGGGCGGCGCAATCGTGTCGCGCAAGTTCTCCCAGAAGGCGCGGTACCAGGGCTTCCACTCGATTTCCATGCGCGAATGCGTGCTCTGGCGGGCAGAGGCCGGCAATGGCTGCAACCACTCCTTGAGGTTCTCGACGAAGCCCCCGCCGAAGTGCTCTCCTGAGAACGCCCCGCCAGCCGACGCAGCGTTCCGGGGCAATTTCACAGGCCGCTCGGCGAGAAAATCCTTCAGGCTCGAGAAGAAGTTCTTGAACCAGGACTGCTGCTCGACGACCAGGAGCGGTACACGCGTCTCCGGGACGGCATTGCCCCGGGCGCCCGCTGCGGGCGTCGCCGGACTCTTGTTCGACTTGGGAATGAGGTCCAGCACCGATTTCACCTAGACCGCTGCGCCAATCCGGCCCCCATGCAGGTTAGATTCGCCGGCGACCAAAAGGATGTATGCCCCCTGAAGCTGACACAGTTCGCAATTCATTGTAACATATGACGTTTCATCGCGACGGAAAGTTTCCGGCTGTGAGTCATTGTGCTCAAGGAACATGGGCGAAGACCGGGAGCCACGTCCGATGAGGGCCATTCGATGCCCAAAACGCTCGATGTGAAGAGCACGCTGAACCTCCCGCGCACCGCCTTCCCCATGAAGGCCAACCTGCCGCAGAGCGAGCCGCGTCAACTGGCCGAATGGGAGGAAAAGCGCCTCTACCAGCGCGTGCTGGAGGCCCGCGCCGGCGCCCCGGTCTACGTCCTGCACGACGGCCCGCCCTATCCCACCGGAGACATTCATCTGGGCCAGGCACTGAACAAGATCCTGAAAGACATGGTGGTGAAATCGAAGACCATGGCGGGGTTTCGCGCACCGTTCGTGCCCGGCTGGGACTGCCACGGCCTGCCCATCGAGGTGAAGGTCGAAAAGGAGCTGGGTGGAAAAAAGGGCAGCGTGAGCACAGCCGAGTTTCGCGGGATGTGCCGGGAATTTGCCACGCGCTACGTCGAGGCGCACCGCCGCGACTTCAAGCGGTTGGGCGTGCTGGGGCAGTGGGAGAACCCTTACCTCACGATGAGCAATTCGTACGAGGCGTGCATCGCGGCTGCCTTCGTCACTTTTTTCGAGAAGGGCTATGTCTACCGCGGGTTGAAACCCGTCTACTGGTGCATCTTCGACAGGACGGCGCTCGCCGAAGCCGAGGTGGAATACGAGGACCATACCAGCCCTTCAATCTGGGTGAAATTTCCGGTTGTGGCCGGGAGCGGCTCGCGCCAGCTCGGCCCAAACGTCGCCGCGGTGATCTGGACCACCACGCCCTGGACTCTGCCGCACAACCGCGCCCTGGCGTTCCATCCCGATTACGACTACGTCGTCGCGGAGACCGAGGCGGGCGCGCTGCTGCTCGCGGCCGAACGGCTGGCGGCGGTCCCAAGCGAGCTCGGCCTGAAAGTGGCGCGCGCCCGCGGGCCGTGGAAGGGCCGCGAGCTCGAAGGGATCGAGTTCCAGCATCCCTTCCTGGACATGCGCGTGCCGGCGGTGCTGGGCGACTACGTCACGCTCGACCAGGGCAGCGGCATCGTCCACACGGCGCCGGGCCACGGCGCTGAAGACTTCTACACGGGGCAGAAGTATGGACTGGAGACCTACGCGCCGCTCGACGACGAGGGCCGTTTTCTCGAAGGCCTGCCCGAGTACAAGGGCAAGACCGTGTTCGAGGCCAACCCGCACATTGTGGGGCTGCTTCGGGGGCGCGGCGCGCTGCTCAGCGAGGGCAAGTTCACGCACAGTTATCCGCACTGCTGGCGATGCCACCAGCCGGTGATCTTCCGGGCGACTGAGCAGTGGTTCATCAATTTGGAGCACGCCGGCCTGCGCCAGCGCGCGCTCGACGAGATCAAGAAGGTCGGCTGGACGCCTGCCTGGGGCGAGGAGCGCATCCGCGCCATGATCGCAACGCGCCCCGACTGGTGCATCTCGCGGCAGCGCGTCTGGGGCGTGCCGCTGGTGATCTTCTACTGCGAGCAGTGCCAGCAGCGCCTGGAAGATTTCGCGGCGCTGCGCCACGTGGTCCGCTGGTTCGAGCGCGAGGGCGCCGACGCCTGGTACCGGCACTCGGCCGAAGAGTTGTTGCCGCCGGGCGCGCGCTGCAAATGCGGCGCGGCGCGCTGGCGCAAGGAGACCGACATCCTAGACGTCTGGTTCGATTCGGGCTCTTCGCATCTGGCTGTGCTCGGCTCGCCCGAGGTGCCCTGGCCGGCGGACCTCTATCTCGAGGGCCCGGACCAGTATCGCGGCTGGTTCCACAGCTCGTTGCTGGTGGCCATCGGGGTGCGCGACACCTCGCCGTATCGCCACGTGCTGACGCACGGTTGGCAGCTCGACGCGGACGGCCGACCGATGCACAAGTCGCTCGGCAACGTCGTGCTGCCGCGGGAGCTGTGCGAGAAGTGGGGCGCCGATCTGCTGCGCCTGTGGGTGGCGGCGCAGGACTACACCGCCGACGTGCGCATGTCCGACCGCGTCATGACCCAGCTCTCGGAGGCCTATCGAAAAATCCGCAACACGTTTCGCTTCGTGCTCGGCAACCTGGCCGACTTCGACCCCACCCGCGACGCTGTTCCAGACGAGCAGATGGACGAGCTCGACCGCTGGGTGCTCTCGCGCACCGCGGAACTGGTCCGCCAGTGCCGCGGCTGGTACGACGCGTTCGAGTTCCACCGCGTGTTCCACGCCCTGCACGACTTCTCGGTAGTGGACCTGAGCGCATTCTATTTCGACATCCTCAAGGACCGCCTCTATACTTCCGCTGCTCGCAGCCGCGGGCGCCGGTCGGCGCAGACGGCCATCTATCGCATCGCGAGCGCGCTGGTCCGCCTGGTCGCGCCTATCTTGGTTTTCACCGCTGAAGAGGTCTGGAAGCATTTGCCGCATCGCGCTGGCGAGCCCGATAGCGTCCATATGGCCGTGTTTGCTGCGGCCGAGGAGCTGGACACGCGCCTCGATGCCGCAGAGAGCGCGAACTGGAGCGAACTGCTGCGCGTGCGCACAGAGGTGCTGCAGGCACTCGAAGCGGCGCGCAACGCCAAGCTCATCTCCAGCGCGCTCGAAGCCAAAGTTGTGCTGAACGCTGATTCGGACCTGTACGATCTGCTCAGCAGCCATAAGCACCGCCTGCCGGAGCTGTTCATCGTCTCCCAGGTGGATGTTCTGGCTCCTTCCTCCGGCGGAAATCGCCCCGCGGTCCCCGCGGGCGTGCTGGTGGTCCGGGCCGACGGGAAAAAGTGTGAGCGCTGCTGGAACTATTCGACCCGGGTCGGCGAGAGCGCCGACTACCCCACGGTGTGTGAACGCTGCCTGGCTGCGCTGGAGGAGATCGAGCGCAGTGCCGCGGCTTCCTGATGGCCGGGGCTGGGAGCGCGAGGTGGTTTTGGCTGTCGGCGGGGATTATCGCGGCCGACCGAGCCACCAAAGCCGCTGTCGAGGCATACACGCCGGAAAACTTTCACCGTGCCCTCGTTCCCGGACTCATCAATCTGGTGCACAGCCATAACCCGGGCATCGCCTTCGGTCTGCTGGCCAATCTCGGCTCGAAGTGGCTGACGGTGCTTCTGGTCGGCACCTCGGTGGCCGTGATCGGGTTGCTCGGCTGGCTGCTGGCAACCGACCGCGGGGGCGGGCGCCGCAACCGGGCTGGCCTAGCGCTGATCCTGGGCGGAGCGGCGGGAAACCTGATCGACCGGCTGCTCTACGGCAGCGTGACGGATTTCTTTGAGGTCGGACTCGGCAGCTACTCCTGGCCGGCCTTCAACGTCGCGGATTCGGCAATCACCATCGGCGCAGCGTTTGTGGTGCTGGAGCTGCTCCTCGGCCGGCGGCAACCCACCGACCGAGACACAGAAAAGGTATAGCGATGCGCCCTGTGTTGCTCCGCATCGGACGATTCACCCTTTACACCTACGGCCTACTGGTGGCTACGGGCGTTTTGCTCGGGCTGTGGCTGGCCCGCCGGCAAGCTCCGCGGGCCGGCCTCGACCCCGACCGCGTCTGGAACCTGGGCGTCTACATGGTGCTGGCGGCCCTGGTAGGCGCAAAGCTCTGGCTGGTGGTGGCCGACTGGGATTACTTCTCCGCGCATCCCCGCGAGATCTTCGGCTTCAGCACGCTGCTCTCCGGAGGCGTGTACTACGGCGGCTTTCTGGCGGCGCTGATCGCGGCGGTGATCTATGCGCGGCGTTTCCGCCTGCGCTTCCTCCCGTTGGCCGACGTTTATGCGGCGCCGCTGGCCCTTGGCCACGCCATCGGCCGGCTGGGCTGCTTTGCCGCGGGTTGCTGCTACGGCAAGCCGACATCGCTCCCGTGGGGAGTCACCTTCACCAATCCTTACGCTCGCGACCTGGTCGGCACGCCGCTCGGCATCCCGCTGCACCCCACGCAGCTCTATGAGTCCGCCGCAGAATTCCTGATTTTCACGTTCCTGATCTTTCTCGGTCGGCGGCAACGCCTGGGGAAACAGGCTGCCGGGCAACTCTTCGCGGTCTATGCCGTTCTATACGGCGTGACTCGCGGCACGATCGAGTTCTTCCGCGGCGACCCGGACCGCACGCTTATTGCCGGAGGCGCCTTCTCGCTGATGCAGCTTGTCAGCGTCGCGCTGATCCTGCTGGGAGCATGGCTGCTGCTGCGCGGCCGGGCAGCAGCGCGGGCAATAGCGTAGCGCCGCTTTGCTCCGGCTAACGAGGTCGCGCCGCAGCGGAGGGATTCTTCGTCCGGCCCGCCGCTGGCGGAGCGGACTCAGAATGACGGCCAAGAGGGGCCTGTGCGCTGCGCGCCATGAGCCCATCCGAGGCACCAACGCTGCAACACTTCATCGTTGCCACCGAAGATGCAGGGCGGAGGCTGGACCTCTTCCTTGCCCAGCGCCTGTCCGAGCTCAGCCGCACGCGCATCCAGGAGTTGATTGACCAGGGGCGGGTGCGCGTCGGCGGAAGCGCAGCGCGGCGCGCCCATCGCGTCGCGCCTGGCGAGTCCATCGAAATCGAAATCGTTCCGCGACCCCCACTCGAAGCCTTGCCCGAAGCCATTCCCCTCGAGGTCCTCTATGAGGATGAAGACCTCCTGGTGGTGAACAAGCCTGCAGGGATGACCGTGCATGCCGGCGCGGGCGCGGCCCGCGGTACGCTGGTCAACGCGCTCCTGCATTATTCGAAGGCCCTTTCCGCCACCGGCGGCGCGCTGCGGCCGGGAATCGTGCATCGCCTTGATCGGGACACCTCGGGCGCGTTGGTGGTGGCGCGGAACGACGCCGCCCACCGGCAGCTTGCCGAGCAGTTTGGCACGCGGCGCGTCAGGAAGGCCTACCTCGCGCTGGTGCACGGCCGGCTCGAGCGCGATGCGGGCACCATCGGCTTGCCCATTGCCCGCGACCTCCGGCGGCGCACCCGCATGACCGTCCGGCGTCGCGAGGGGCGCGAGGCGCGCACGGACTGGCGCGTGCTTGCGCGCCTGGACGGCTTCACGCTGATCGAAGTGGACCTGCGCACCGGCCGGACGCACCAGATCCGCGTACATTTCTCGGCGCTGCGCCATCCGGTGGTCGGCGACACGCTCTACGGCGCGCCGCGGCAAGCGCGCGCCGGGCGCGAGATCCTGCCGCCGCTCGGACGCAACTTCCTGCATGCCGCCCGCATCGCATTCGAGCACCCGCGGAGCGCGGAGCCGGTGGAAGTGCGCGCGCCTCTGCCGGCGGAGTTGCGGGCATATCTGGAGCGGCTGGCCGCGGCGCTCGGGTCGGCCCCGGCCGCAATTGACGTCGCTCTGCGTGGCTACCTATAATTGCCAAGTATGCGACATTTGCTTCCGGTTGCGCTGCTGGTTGCGGCACTATTGGCGCCGCCGGCGCCAATCGGCGCGCAGCAGGCGCCCCCCAGTGCTCCGCCACAGCGGCCCGACGAGACCACCATCCGCAGAGAGGTGAAACTGGTTGATCTGATCGTGACGGTGCTCAACCGCCGGCAAAAATTCATCACCGACCTGCAAAAGGACGACTTCACGGTCTCCGAGGACGGCCGGCAACAGGAGATCCGCTACTTCGGCCGCCAGACCGATTTACCGCTTCGCGTCGGGATGCTGCTCGACACCTCGAACAGCATCCGCGACCGCATGAAGTTTGAGCAGGAAGCGGCGATTGATTTCCTCTACAACGTCATCCGGCGCAAGAAAGATCAGGCCTTCCTGATGGTCTTCGACAACGAGCCCAGCATCATCCAGGAATTCACCGACGAGCTGGGCACGTTGCGTGACGTCATACTCCGCCAGCGCGCCGGCGGCGGCACCGCGCTCTACGACGCCATCTATGCCGCCTGCCAGCAGCGCCTGGGCAATCCGCCGCTGCCTACCGGCGAAAGCCCTGAGGTGCGCCGCGTGCTCGTGGTGATCAGCGACGGCGACGACAACCTCAGCTCGCACTCCCGCGGGGAGGCCATCGAGATGGCGCAGCGCGGCGGGGTGGTCATCTACGCCATCAGCACCAGTACCCAGTGGGTTTCGGCCATCGAGGAGAAGGATCCGGCCAAACGCAGCAACCGGAAATACCATATGGAAGCGGCCGACAAGGTGCTGGAGCAGCTCGCGGAAGACACTGGCGGCCGCGCCTTCTTCCCCTACCGCGTGGACGACCTGGCGCAGTCTTTCCTCGACATCGGCGACGAACTGCGCAGCCAGTATTCGCTCGCCTACGTGCCGGCGAATAAGAGCGCAGACGGAAAATTCCGCCGCATCCAGATCCGTGTGAACCGCAAAGGACTCATCGTGCGCGCCCGAAAGGGCTATTTTGCCCCGCGCGCCTCCGCCGAAGCCCCCAGGCCCGCCTCCCGGCCGCCCGGCAATTAGCTCGAAGGCCGTAGGATTGTACTGTGAGTCCACAGGAGGCGGACGAACTATCTCATCCCTGGGGTGCGCCTCGGTGTTTTCTAGACTGACTGATTGCTGCCCGCTAATTCTTCGGTGCGTAGTAGCCGCGGCGGGCGAGCGCCTGGAGGTCTTTGTTCTTGGTTTCGATCTTGATTTTGCGGAAACGGCCGTCGCGTGAGGTATTGGTGGGGTAGTAGCCGAGCGTGTACTGGCTGCGCAGCTCCTCGGAGATCTGGTCGAAGGCCTCTTCGAGCTTTTTTTCGCCGCGAACCACAATCGTGCGCCCGCCGGTCTCATCGCTCAATTTCTTGGCGGCGCCCTCGTTGTTGCCGTAGGCGGGGTCATAGACCAGCAGGATGTGGATCACCGCATCGGTGCGCTGCGCGGTCTCGAGCGCCTCTTCCAACCGAACCTTGCTACCATTGTCCTCGGCGTCGGTCAGGATCACCAGCGCCTTGCGACCGGCCTCGCTGGCGAGCTTTTCGCGGCAGGCCAGATAGACGGCGTCGTAGAAGTTCGTGCCCTTTGCGCCGCGCTGCGGCAGCGGACCCTGGACGGAAACCGGCACTCGCGGCGCGTTGATGCGGGCGCGCTGGATGGCGCGCTCCAGCTCCGCCTGGTCAGAGGTGAAATCAGCGAGCAGGTCCACGTCGAGGTCGAAGGTGATGACCATGGCCAGGTCTTTGGGGCGCAGGAAGCGCTTGAGGAAGCGCGAGGCGACCTCCTGTTCGGCGGGCAGCATGCGCTGCTCGCTGCCGCTGGTGTCAATCAGCAGGCCCAGGGTGACGGGCAGGGCGGTCTCGCGAGAGAAGAAGGCGATCTTTTGTTCCTGGCCGTCCTCGAGGATGCGGAAATCGTCCTGGGTGAGGTCCGGAATGATGCGCTTCTTTTTATCGCGCACGGTGACGAAGAGGTTGACCAGTTGGACCTGGACGCGGATGGGCTGCTGCGGCTCCTGCGTGGCCGCGGGCGCTTTGGCTTGCGCGTCTTCGAGGTGCGGCTCGGCGGCGGAGAATCGCGCCAGTGTGAGGCTGGCAGCCAGTATCATTGCGAACAGCATCAAACCGAGTGCCCGGAGGCGCATTGTATAATCGCCTTTATCTTGACTTCGGGTCGTTAAGATGCAAGAGCGGTGCGCGAAGATGTGCGCGGCAACCTGCCGACGGCCGCAGGGAAGATACTGACGTGCCACGCATGATTTGTCCACGAAAAATCCTGGCGCTGGGGCTCGCGGCCTGGCTTGCTGCGCCCGGCTTTGCCCTGCCACAGGAAGACCCTCGCACGCGCATCCGGACGACTGTCGAGATGGTGGTGGTGCCGGTCACAGTGAAGGACCGGCAGGGCAGGCTGGTGGCGGACGTCCGCCAGGAGGAGTTCCGCCTGCTCGAGGACAGCGTCGAGCAGAAGATTTCGGTCTTCTCGTTCGACCCATTTCCCCTGTCGGCAGTCGTGCTGCTCGACAATGGGTTGAAGAAACAGCCAGCCGAGCAGGTCCTGACCAGTCTGCGAGCCATTGCCGGAGGCTTCAGCGAATCCGACGAAGTCGCTATCTGCCGGTTCGACACCATCTTCGAGCCGGCCGGTGACTTCACCACCGACAACGATAAGCTGCTGACCCAGCTCAAGCGGCTCGACCTCGATCAGACATTTCCCGGCCAGGGCTCCGGCCCGATGACCTCCGGGCCGCGCATCAACAGCGGCGCAAGCACGCCCGGCGCGCCGAGCGGCGCGCAGATCAGGCTGGGCGGCCGCGAGAACAAGAACATCAACGACGCCGTCTACGCGGCGGGCCAGTTGCTGCGCGGGCGCGAGCGCGGCCGGCGGAAGATCATCTACCTGGTTTCCGACGGCCATAATTCACGGAACAACACCTACAGCTTCGACGACACGATCAAGCTCCTGCTCTCCGCCGACATCTCGGTTTACGCCATCGGTGTCGGCGACGCGGCGCTCGACCGCGGCACCGGCGTGCTCTCCCGATATGCCCACGCCACCGGCGGCGACGTTTTTTACGCCGCCAAGCGCGCTGACCTGGAAAGCCTCTATGCGAGGGTCAGCGAGCAGGCCCGCAACCAGTACACGCTGGCCTACGTGCCGGAGAAGACCGACCGCAACCTCGAGTACCACACCATCGAAGTGCTCGTGCGCCGACCCGGCCTGGCCCTGCTGGCGCGCGACGGCTACTACACGCCGCCGAAGCCGTGAGTTCTATCCCGGCACAGTTTTTTCTTGACATCGAAGTTTCGTGCCCGTATAGAAAGGAATCTACTGGGCGCGGCATCCAACCAGTCGCAGCGGCTGCGCCCGACTCCGTGGGGAGAATCCAACAAGAGGACGATGCGCGATGAAGAAGGCACCCAAGAAGGCGACGAAGAAAAAAGGCAAGTAGCCTTTACGAATCGGGATCATTCCCGGCGGGGCGTCCGCTATGGCGGGCGCCCCGCTTTCGTTTCTTGCCCGCACAAGTCATCTGCTGATGCGGGCGCACTCAGGCGCGCGGACACTTCTCAAAGATGATCCCAGGCGGGCTGCAGCAGACTTTTTATCTTGCGGCCGGGCGGATCGCTACTAATTGTTCGTGCGCCGGGCAGAGCGGCTGGAAGGCGCAGCTCTTGCAAAGGAAACCCGCGTGGGCTGGAAACTGGCCGGCGCGGATCTCCGCGGCAACCTCCTGCACGATCTCCCGGGCCTGATTCAGCTCCTTCTCGCCGCGGCTCGTGAACACGGCCTCATTGCTCTGCAGGTTGTAGAAGGTCAGGCGTACCGGATTCAGGTCGAGCACTTCGCGCGCAGCCAGAGCGTAGAGGCTCAACTGCAGGCTCTTGCGGGCCTGGGGCTCGAGTTTCGGCTTGCCAGTCTTGTAATCCACGATCTCATCCTGGTTCGGCCCGAGCCGGTTCACCTGGTCGATGCGGCCGGTGATCACGACGTTGTCGTCCATGGGCAGCTCGAAGTATTTTTCCTGGGCAATCATCCCGGGCGGTGACGCGACACAGCTCGCGTGGAAGGCGCGCAATTGCTCGAGGCCGTCTTTTTTGTACTCTTCTTCCTGGTAGGCGTCCTCGAACCCCGCCGAACTCCACTCGCGCCGGAAGATCGCCTCCACATCCTCGAATGGTATGCGGCGCTTCTTGCGCAGCTCGGTCATGAGCTGCCGGATCGTGGTGTGCATGACGCTGCCAAAACTGGGGGCGGCGTGCGGGCCTTCGCGGATGCCCCAGACGCGCTGGAACAGATACTTCTGCGGACACGACTGGTAGGTATCGATCGTCGAGGCGCTCAACCGCAGCGGCTCGTCCACCGGCGGGCGGTAGCTCTCCGCCCATCGCGCAATGCGTGAATTGACGCGGGCGCGGTCGCCTTCGGGGTCGAACAACGAGGCATCTTCCGGCTGTGGTGCAAGCGCGGCTTCACCATGCGACGACGCCTTTGGGGAGAGTTGCTGAACGTCGCCGCGCAGCTTCGGTTCCATGAGGATATCGTCGAGGAAAACCGAAGGCTTCGAGCGGCGATGCACCACTGTGGTCAGCGTGAGTCGCTCGCGGGCTCGCGTCAGCGCCACGTAAAACAGTCGGCGCTCCTCCTGGATGTGGAAGTCGCCGCGGGGCTTTTCCTCCTTCATCAGCTCGGCGGGGAACTCGAGCACGTGTGGGCGCGGGTTTACGGGGAAACCTCCGCGCACCAGGCGCATCACGAAGACGTGATCGAACTCCAGGCCCTTGGCCGCATGCACGGTCATCAATTGCACAGCGTCCTCGGCAGCCTCGGCGTCGAGGTTGATCTGCCCGTCAGCCTGCTGGAAATAGTCCAGGTACTCGACGAACTCGGCGAGCTGCCGGGTGGCACTCTTGGGCTCCCACTCGCGTACGAACTGCGCGAAGCGGTCCATATATTTCTGGTCGCCCGGGAGGGCAAGAACGCCCAGGTCGAGCTCCGTGGCGAGCTCGTCGAGCAGTTCCGCTGCAGTACAGTACCGGGCGCGGCGGCGCAGGCCCGATATCAGCGCGACGAGCTCCGCCGTGCGATGGCCGCTTTTGACAAATGGCAGCTCGCCCTGTGCGAGTTGCAGCGCGTCCCACAGGGCTAAGCCCTTGCTCGCCGACGCCCGCTCGCACAGGCGCACCAGGTCGGCGGGCTCAAGTCCCCATCCGGGCGCGGCGAGCACGCGCGCGCAGGCGATGTTGTCCGACGGGGCGGCCATCAGCCGTAGGTAAGCTACGATGTCGCGCACAAGCGTGTTGTCCAGGATGGAGAGATTCTTGATCACGAAGGGAATACGGCGGGCCGCCAGCGCCTCCACCAGCGAGTCGCGGTGAGTGTGCATGCGGTAGAGCGCGGCGGAGGAACCCCAGCGCTGCCCGGCGCGGTGCAGCCGCTCCATTTCCGCAGCGATCCACTGCGCCTCCTCGGCAGCGCTGCCCAGCTCTACGATGCGGATCTTCTCGCCGTCGGGCTTTTGCGGGGTGAGTTGCTTGCCGGGGAGCAGCGGCGAGCGCTCGTTTTGCGCGATCACCTGGCCGGCGACGCGCAGGATGCGGCCCGTCGAGCGGTAATTGTGCGTGAGCGGCTGGATGGGTTTCGTCCGGTCGCCGGGGGCAAGCTTCGCCCCGGTGAATTTCTCGAGGAAAATCATGAAGCTGCCGAACGAGGCGCCGCGGAAGCGGTAGATGGCCTGATCGTCGTCGCCGACGGCGACGATGTTGCGGTGGCCGCCGGCGAGCAGCCAGAGCAACTCGATCTGCGCGATGTTGGTGTCCTGGAATTCGTCCACGAGAATGTAGCGGTAGCGCGCCTGCAGCTCGCGGCGCCGCGCCGAGTTGTTCTCCAGCTCCTGGACTGCGCCCAGCAGCAGCCCGCCGAAGGTCATCAGGCTGCGCTCGCGCAATAGGTGGTCGCTGGTGCGATAGACGCGGGTGATTTCCTGCTGCCGGGCGAGCTCTTCCTCGCGCAGGCGCTGCGCGTCGGGCTCGAGCGCGGCTTTCTCGCCTTGGTAGCGCGCTGCCAGGTCGTCGGCATAGCGCTGGTAGTCGTCCGGGCTGACCAGCTCGTCCTGGCAGCGGGAGAAAAACCTCACGAAATCGGCGAGGAACTGGCCGGGCTCGGCCAGCCGGCGATAGCGGTCGAGCGCCAGCAGCGGCAGGTTGCGCCGCAGCAGGATCCAGTGGTCCACATCGTCCAGGATCTGCATGGCGGGGTTCGCTTCGGCCAGCAGGGCGCGGCAGAAGGAGTGAAAAGTGCCGAGCCAGACATCTTTGCCGCGTTCGCCCGCGGCGCGCACCACGCGGTGCTTCATCACCGCCGCGGCCTTGTCGGTGAAGGTTAGCCCCAGCAGGCTCTGGCCGGCGAGTGCAGGGTCGGACTCCAGCAGGTGGCGGATGCGCTCGGTGATGACGCGTGTCTTGCCTGTGCCCGCGCCCGCCACCACCAGCAGCGGACCTTCGCCGTGGCGCACTGCGGCGCGCTGCTGCGGGTTCAGCAGGTCGTAAGGGTCGGCCGGGCGCGGTATTTCCAGGAGTTTCGCCACGTTCTCACATCGTAGCCGATTTCCCGCCGCCGGGACAGGCGGTTCTGGCCAGGGGTCGAGTGTCTCCAGCGCCAGTCACGGCGCAGAAATTGACGGGATTAGGAGGCAGAACGTTTTCAGCGCGGATGCATCAGTGCGCCTGAAGTGGACAAGAACGGAAAGAAAAAATTCTTGACACAGCCGACGTCGTTAGAGATGAGGCTTACGCGTCCAACCACTTGCGGCACGATGGGTGCTGTCGCTTACAGAGTTCTGCACCGACTTGGCACATCACCAAGAACCCAACCCTAGACCAAATCTCCCTCATTCTGATAGATGGAGCTACTGCGGCTGCGATGGCAGGTCCCTGACAAGGCTACTGAGGGATATAACTATCCAGCAGCGGCAGGAGACGCTGACCGAATTCGACCGCCCTTTCTTGTCCGTTCTCCGGCCCTTCGCCGGGGGCAAGAAGCGGTGTGACGATACGAACCAGGGCGCCATCGGTGCGATTCATGCGGAAAGCATCGACCACCAAACAAAACTTAGCCCAGTACTCGTTGGCAATGGCGCGATCATGCGCCTGGTACCAATAAAGAACCAACAAACGCTCTGCACCCCTGGCAACAACATAGCGGTTCGCGGGGATGGCCGTTCGGCCGGGCCGCTCCAGCCAGATCCGGCTGGACTCGACGGGGATCCAACCCGCACCTGGAAGGCAGTTTTTCGGAGAATGGATGGTATTGCCGCTACGCTGGCTGGGGAAGTAAGCTAAAAACAAATCGACGGGTGCTTGGTCTGGGGCGCGGCGATAGACTCGCGAGAGAAATTCTCCCCGGCCCAGGGCTGCGAGAATTTCCGGCGGGATCTCCGAGTCTTGTCCCACCCAATCTCCCAGCCGGTTGGGGAGAAAGGCTAGCGATTGACGTGGGGGCAAGTCTTCCGCTCCACTACGCGCACTTAGGAATTGACCGGCGGCCGCCAGTAACACCACGACTAAAAAGAAGCGGACCCAGGAGTTGATCTGGAGCGTCATGTCTCCCTCGCTCCACGCAGCTGATCAACCAAGCGCATCGCACAATGAAAAGAAAAGAACATCCCCGACGAAAAAATAAAAATGACCCAACCGGAGAAGCTGTGGAAGAAGCCCTGTGCCTTGTCCGGACTCCAATACTCCCCCAGCAGACCCGTCCCCATGATGCGCAGGCCGTTGGCCACCACCGCAACGGGAACCGCAGCAAGCACCAAGAGCAACCGGCGACGAATTCTGGGCTCGAAGAAATACCCGTAGATGATGGCCAGCGTCCCAAGTGAGATCAGGGACCGGATTCCGCTGCATGCCTCGGCCACTTCCAGAGTCATGGCCGGCAGCCGGATCACGTTGCCTTCACGCAATACTGGCACGCCCACCAGGCCGAACAGCCAAGCAGCGACCCAGGAGGCAAGGGTCTGCAGCGGGAATGCGAACTGGTTATATAAGATGGCTGGGATCGGGATCATCAGGAACAGAAAGCCCCACGGAAACAGCATGGCGCGAAGGTGCTGCCAACCAAGAAAATAAATCACCAGGCCAGCCAGCACAAAGAGGAACGAAGAACGGGAAAGAAACAGCTCTGCTCCGAGCACGCCGGCAATGAGCATCGCCAGTGCCGCAGCAATGACGAACAGACCAAACCAAGAAGGCTTCGGCGGCAACGCAGCAATCCTCTTGCGCCTCTGCCAGAGGACCCAAACAGCAAACACGGGGACCAAAAAGCCATGGGAATAGTTGTCGTCAAACCACCAGTCCCTTAGCAACCCTGCGAGGATCTCCGAATAGACCAGACCAAGTAGAAGGACCAGGAGGACAGCTTGCAACCACCCGGTTCTGCGCGGGAGGCCTTCAGCAGACCGAAAAAGCATCTTTCCCGGGTTCATCCACTACCCCTATCAAACGGTCAAGAGATATCACAGCAATTCGTCTGCCAATCACAAGTTCAGCAAGAAGATGAGCTTACCCTTCCCCTGGCGCATAACCCGCCTCCGAGCAGGCGAGGCAAGGGACTCAAGTGCTCCCCCGAACCCATTTAGGGCTAAGCCGCCAGCCCGGATCACCCGTCCTAAGATTGGGGGAACTGTCCCACGGGCTTAGGCATTGAGGGAAAACATTTGCCACATTTCGAAACCTGCCTAGATTCACCACCAAGCCAAGGCTTAGAGATTATTCTGGACCACGAGCGTATTTGGCTAGAAAAACAGGACTTAAGAGTTCCGGATGCCAAATCACGACCAGCTTACCGTGGCACCCTCCTTGCACAGGTTAGACAAAGCCTTGTAGTTCTAGCTCGTGACGTACCCAGAGGGACGCACAACAAGGCTGGAAACTGGTACCAAAGATGAACTTTCAAAATGCCCCTGCCCGAGGTTGCGATGTGGATCGCCTTTCCGTACAGGCCGTGAGCGTCGTCATGCGCGAGCTTGAACGAGTCATTGCCGACATTGCCCCCACGGACATCCCGGTACTGCTCGTCGGTGAAAGCGGCACCGGGAAGGAAGTGCTGGCGGCAGAAATTCATGGGCGTTCACGGCGGCAGAGTGAACCGTTCATTAAGTTGAGCTGCGCCGCGCTGACTCCTCTGTCCCTGAACGAATGGCTTTACGGCACTGGCCAGGGCGACGGGGCCAATTCTGCGCCGCGCCCGGGTACCGTATTTCTGGACGAGATAAGCGAATTGGATCCAGCGTGCCAATCCGTACTCCTTCTCGCACTTTATGATGGCGATATGGTACCTCAGCCGCGCTGCCGGGGAGCGCGAGTGGTTTCTGCCACGAGCCGAAACCTGGAAGAGGAAATGCGCGCTCACCACTTCCGGGAAGAATTCTACTACCGGGTAAATGGCATCTGCCTGCATCTGCCGCCGCTGCGGCAGCGCAAGGAAGATATCCCCGCTTTGGTGGATTATTTCCTAACGAAATACGCGGCGCTGTTCGGACATCCGCGGCCTTCGCTGCGCCCTCAAACCCTGCAAATCCTTCTGCACCATTCCTGGCCGGGGAACATCCGGCAACTTGAAAACGCCGTGAAGAAGATAGTTGCCTTGGGTGAGGAACCTCTGGTGGTGGCGGATTGGGGGCCCTCTGTGGTGGAGCAACCGTCCACAAGCGGGCCGGCTGAAGGACTTCCTCTGAAGCAGGCGGCACGCCTGGCTTCCCGCAAGGCCGAACGGGAGCTGATCTTAAAAGCGCTGGCGCGCACGCGCTGGAACCGGAAACGCGCAGCCCAGGCATTGCAAATTAGCTATAAGGCGCTTCTGTACAAGCTGAAGCAGATCAGCTTGGAAGATTCCGCGGCCTCCTTGGGACCGCAAGGAGAAGTGCGATGACAAAATGGGGGAAAGCGGGGACGATGTTGCTTTTGACCTTGCTCGCGATTCCGTTGGCGGGACAGCAGACCACGAGCAAGAAGGCGCAACCAAACAAGCCGGTCATTCCCGCCAATGCGGACGCATCCAAGCCTGTGGCCGCCACCACTGATCCGGGGTACGTGATCGGCGCGGAGGACGTGCTCAATATCAGTGTCTGGAAAGAACCCGAAGTCACCCGGACGGTCCCGGTCCGCCCGGACGGCAAAATCTCGTTGCCGTTGATCAATGATATCCAGGCAGCAGGGCTAACTCCTGCTCAGCTTACCGGGCTGATCATGGAAAAACTGAACAAATATTTTACGGATCCACAGGTAACTGTAATCGTCACGGCGATCAACAGCCGACGCATCTACATTCTTGGCGAAGTGAACCGCTCTGGTACCTACCAGCTCCTCCCCAACATGACCGTGCTGCAGGCTCTGTCCGGCGCCGGTGGATTCTCGCAGTTCGCAAACCTGAAGGGGATCTACGTTTTGCGCGAGGAGAACGGGAAACAGATCAAGTTTCCTTTCAACTACAAAGAGGTCATCAAAGGGAATAGGCCGGAGCAGAACATACTACTGAAGCCGGGCGATACGATTGTTGTCCCGTAGTGGAGAGTTATGACGAAAACTTGTGAGCGCTTCTGGATCACAATTCTAGCCCTTGCATTGTCGGCCGGCGCGGCTTGGGCACAACAGAAAGATCCGCGTGTCAACCCGCCAGCGGCACCGCAGCAGCCGGAGAACACCAGCAAGGCATCCCAAGAGGGCCCCGGCACTCCTGCGACTGGGACAAGCACGGCGACCCCAGATTCGCGGCCACTGTCGGGGGCCGAGCAATTCACGCTCGGCCAAATGGGCAGGTCGAGGAACTACGTTTTGGTCAGCGGGGATTTCTTTGAGACGGCAGATACGAACAGCGGCGTCAATGGCAGCGGTACGAACTGGAACGCCGTAAGCTCTTTCGCGGGCCACATCGAGTTACACCGTTTGTGGAGCCGCTATGAGCTGATGACCGACTACCTCGGCGGCGGCTCGATCTACAAAGACAGTTCGGGGCTGAACTCAACCTTTCATCAATTTGGCCTCACGCAAAAAATCTCCTGGCCCCGCTGGTCGCTAAAGCTCAACGACTATCTCGGCTACCTGCCGGAATCTTCCTTTGGATTCCTCGGGTTCAATTCGGGCTTGGCCGGCACAGGCGTGAAC
>JBASRK010000103.1:0-13213 GCA_049273775.1 Candidatus Acidiferrales bacterium | reverse complement strand
GGTAAAGGCAGATCACTTGCGGCGGTTAGTTGCGGCGGGATTTCGCCACATTGACGCGGTCAGCTTCGTCTCACCGAAACACGTCAAGCAAATGGCAGATAGCGAAGCGGTGATGAAGACTTTCGTGGCCTCGATGCCGCCCGGCGTCGAGCCGCCAGAGATCATCGGCATCGTCGTCAATGAAAAGGGAATGGAGCGCGCGCTGGCCACACCAGGCGTGAACACGCTCGGCTATCCGTACTCCATCTCCGCCTATTTCCGCCGGGCCAACGCCAATATGACGCGCGCTGAATCCCGCATCCTGGTCGAAAAGCTGAACAAAGAGACCAAGGCGGCCGGACGGGGCCTCGTCATTTATATCTCCATGGCATTCGGCAACCCGTACGAGGAGCCGTGGGGGCCGGAAATCGTCGAAGAAACTCTCGAATGGCTGAAAGACGTCGGCGTGCGCAGCGTCTCGCTCGCCGACACGGTCGGCACGGCAACGCCAGAGCAAGTTGGCGCGCTCTATCGGACGGTAAAGGAGTGTGTCGCGGGGATTGAGCTTGGCGTGCACCTCCACAGCCGCCCCGAAGGCGCCGCGGAGAAGGTCCTGGCGGCGTACGAGGCCGGCTGCCGGCGATTCGACAGCGCGCTGACCGGCATGGGCGGGTGCCCATTTGCGGGCGATGAACTGGTCGGCAACATCGCGACAGAAACCGTCGTCGCAACTCTGGCCAAACGCAGTGTCGCAACAGGAATTGACCCCGCTGCCCTCGGGCCGGTGCTCGAGCTCACCAACCAGATCCGCAATAAGTACGCCCACACCGAACAAGCGCCGACGAACTGAAAACAGGAGACACAGAGGAACACCGAGAACACTCGAGTCTCCATGTTGCCGCTTTTCGCTTTTCCCTTTTCTTGTCCCTCTGTGATCTCCTTGCCTCTGTGCCCTCTGTGTTGCATGCCGTTTTCTTTTTTGCCTTTTTCCTTTTCCCCTCTCCTCCCTTGCTTCCCTGCTTCCCTGCCTCTATGCTTCGGCCATGCCCTATCACACCCTGACGCTTCAGTTCGACGGTGAGCGCGCTATCATCACTCTCAACCGCCCCGAGAAGCGCAACGCCATCTCCACCCAGATGATCGAGGAGCTGCTCGCCGCGCTCGACGAGGCGGAGGCGAACCCTGCCCGCGCCGTTATTCTGACCGGCGCCGGCAAAGCTTTCTGCTCGGGCATGGACCTTGACGCTCTGGCCAAAATCGCCCGGCAGTCGCCCGAGCAACACCTGGAAGACTCCCACCGCATGGCGCGGATGTTCCGCCGGCTGTGGAGCTTTCCCAAGCCGCTCATCGCCGCCGTGAACGGGGCTGCCATCGCCGGCGGCTGCGGCATCGCGACGCTGTGCGATTTCACGCTTGCCGTGCCTGAAGCCAAGTTCGGCTACACCGAGGTCCGCATCGGCTTCATTCCCGCAATTGTCTCGGTCTTCTTGGTCCGCCAGATTGGCGAGAAGCGCGCGCGCGACTTGCTGCTTACCGGACGCATCGTGGACGCTGAGGAGGCCCACCAGATGGGGCTGGTCACCGAAATCGTTCCCGCCGGAGAGCTCATGGATTCTGCCCGCGAGCTTGCGGTTGCGCTCGCGGCTGCCAGCCCGACAAGCCTTCTCCACACCAAACGCCTGCTGTGCGAATCCGCGGCGGAAGAAGTCGACCGCGAGCTCAAGCGGGCCATCAAGGAGAATGCGCGCATCCGCTCTACTGAGGACTTTCGCGAGGGGCTCGCCGCGTTTCTCGAGAAGCGCGCTCCCAGGTGGTCCGGCCGGTAGTCGTCGCCGTCGCCCGGACAGGTGGGACAGTCGTCCTGCGCGCTCTTTGCCTCTTCGCTCCGGTTCAATTACACTTCCCTGCCGATGAAAGACTTCTACGAAACCACGGTGCGCGTGCGCTACGCCGAAACCGACCAAATGGGCGTCGTCTACTACGCCAATTTTTTCGTCTGGTTCGAAATTGGCCGCGTTGAGCTGCTTCGCCAGATGGGCTTCGCCTACAAGGAAATGGAGCGAGAAGACGATAGGTACATCGTTGTGGCCGGGGCGGAGTGTCGCTACCTGCGGCCCGCCCGCTACGACGATCTGCTGCGCATCCGCACGCGCATCGCCGAGGCGCGCAGGCGCACGTTGCGGTTCGCTTATGAAATCCTCAACGAGGCGACCGGCGAGCGCCTGGCGACCGGCGCGACCACGCATGTCGTCTGCGGCCGCAACGGCCGTCCAAAATCGCTGCCCGCGAAATACCGCAAACTTTTCGCGACGCCCCACGCCGCGACTTCCCCCGCGCACGCCCGTCCATGAGCGTCCGAATCAACGGCAACGATCTGACTTTCGACCAGTTGTACGAGGTAGTTTTCGGCGGCGCCGAGGTGGCGCTCGACTCCGCTGCCCGGACGCGCATGGAGGCTTCTCGAGCGGTGATCGAGCGCCTGGTTGCCTCGAATGAGACCGCCTACGGCGTCAACACCGGCTTCGGCGAGCTCGCCGAAGTGCGTATTTCCGCAGACCGGATCCGCCGCCTGCAGCTCAACCTGGTGCGCAGCCACGCCTGCGGCGTCGGCGCTCCACTCACCGAGGCCGAAACGCGCGCCGTGATGTTGCTGCGCGCCAACGCCCTGGCAAAAGGGCTGAGCGGCGTGCGACCGGTCCTTGTCGAAGTGCTCTGCGCGATGCTCAACCGCCGCATCCATCCGCTGATCCCCTCGCAGGGCTCGGTGGGAGCGTCAGGCGACCTGGCGCCGCTGGCGCACCTGGCGCTCGTCGTGATCGGCGAGGGTGAGTCCCTCGCCGGCTCCGAGCGGCTTCCCGGCGGCGAAGCGCTGCGCCGCGCCGGGATTGCGCCGCTTGCGCTCGAGGCCAAGGAGGGCCTTTCGCTCCTGAACGGCACGCAGGGCATGCTGGCGCTGCTTGCCCTGGCGCTCGGCGAGGCGCAGGTGCTGGCCGATACCGCCGACGTTGCCGCGGCGCTGGCGCTCGACGCGCTCCGCGGCAGCCCCGCAGCATTTGACGAGCGCATTTCCCGGGCGCGCCCCTATCCGGGCCAGGCAGCGTCTGCGCAAAACCTGCTTCGGCTGAACCGCGGCAGCCAGATCCGCGAATCGCACCGCTCGGCCGAGCGCGACCCGCGGGTCCAGGACGCCTACAGCCTGCGCTGCTCCCCGCAGGTCCACGGCGCCGCCCGCGACGCCATCGCTCAAGTGCGCGCCACCGCCGCCGTCGAGCTCAACAGCGCCACCGACAATCCGCTGGTCTTCGTCGCCGCGGGCGCCGGCGCAGGCCGCGAAGAAGTCGTCAGCGGCGGCAACTTCCACGGCCAGCCGCTGGCGATGGCCGCCGATCAGTTGGCTATTGCCGTGGCCACGCTCGGCGGCATCTCCGAGCGCCGCATCGAGCACATGACCAACCCGCATACCAGCCTGCTGCCGGCGTTTCTCACCGCCGAGCCGGGGCTCAACTCCGGCTTCATGCTTGCTCAGGTTACAGCCGCAGCCCTGGCGAGCGAAACCAAGGCGCTCGCCACTCCGCACTCGGTGGATTCGATACCCACCTCGGGCGGCCAGGAAGACTACGTCTCGATGGGCATGAGCGCGGCGCGGCGGCTGCGGCCGATGCTCGACAACCTCCGCCACATCCTGGCCATCGAGCTGCTCGCCGCCTGCCAGGGGATTGACCTGCTGGCCCCACTGCGCACCGGCGCCGAGGCGCAGAATGCCTGCGACCTGGTGCGCTCAGTCTCGCCCAGAGTGGACGCCGACCGCTCGCTCGGGCCCGACATCCAGGCGGTCGCCAAGCTGATCGCCGCCGCCGCCTTCCAGAAGCTCCTGCGCTAGACCGAACACATCGTACGGGCGCCCGCTGTCGCCGGCCGCGCCCTTTCGCTGGTGTCATTTTGAGCGGAGTCAGCCGAAGGTGTACCGAGCGAAGAATCTCTCCTTTTGATCGTGAGCACTCACCCGAGCGGAGAGATCCTTCGTCCTTCGGGGCGGACTCGGGACGACAACATGGTGACTACCGGTTAGGCGAGGGATTGAAACAGGAACGTGCCCAATCGCAGGCCCGCGGCGTAGCTGAACGGGGGAATCTCGAGCGAATAATGCCCGCAGGGAAGCACCAGGGCCTCGTGCTCGACGCCGCTGCCTCGCAGCGTCTCCAGCATGACCTGCGAAAACTCGGGCCAGAAAGTGGGATCGTAGCGCGCCGAGACCATCAGGCAGCGCTTGCCCTTGCCCAGGCCCCGCTCGACGTAGGGGAACGGGCTGATCGGCGACCAGAAGCGCCGCAATTCTTCCGGGCTCACCTTCGTCCGCAGGCTCTCCCAGACGTGCATCGTCGTCATCCCCGTACGCACCACGTCGCCGAAGTAGGTCGAGACGTGCAAGAAGGCGCCGGCCCGCAATGCGGGCTCATGCGCCAGGGTGATATACCCGATCGAGGAGCCGATGCTGGTGCCCAGGATGCCCAGCCGCGTATAGCCCTGGCTTTCGAGCCAGCGCAAGCAGCGGCGGCCATCGGTGACCGCCTGACGGTTGGCTTGGAGCGTGAGTCCGATGTTCGGGCCCACCAGATAATCGGCTCGCTCATGGCCGGGGATGCTCCTGCGGTCGTGGTAAGGCAGACTGAGCCGCAGCGCCGTGATGCCCAGGAAGTTCAGCCAGCGGCACAGGTTCAACTGCCCGTCCCATCTCGCGTTCCAGTTGGGCAGAACCAGCACCGCCGGGCCGGACTTCTTCACTTGGAAAAACCGTGCGTGCACCAGGTTGTTTGCCGGCCACGGCGAAGCGATCTGGCTCGAAAACGTGAGCACGCCGTCGGCAAGCCGGTAGTCGTCCCCCGGCGTGGTGGCAAACCACGCGTCGCTCGCGCCGATGGTCCGTTCGACCCAGCGATCGAGGTAGCCCCGCGGGTCGTGCTCATCGGCACACCCGCCGATGTGTTCCAGCCCCCACTCAAACGGCAGCACCCGCCGGTTGTCGTCCGTCGACCAGCGCCGGTGCTCGTAGCGGCGAATTCTCTGTTCGAGCAAGCTCATTGAAACTAGACAATCGAATATAGGTAAGCGGTTTACGAGTGTCAAATGGCGCGCGAGGACGCAGCGCGAGGTGGGTGTCTCACCTTCCTGTACGTCATTTGCCCCGCCTCCTGCCTCATCGGGCACGGCGCACGGAGCGCTTCTTGAGGCTCTGCCACGCATGTGGCAGAGTGCCATTGTGACTGCAGCCGCAGTGTTTGTGCTGGGACTGATGGTCGGCAGCTTTCTCAACGTTTGCATCCGCCGCATCCCCGCCGGGCAGTCCATTGTCTGGCCGGGGTCGCGATGCCTTGCCTGTCAGGCGCCGATCAAGCCCTACGACAACATCCCCGTGCTGAGCTGGCTGCTGCTCGGCGCGCGCTGCCGCAACTGCAGGGCGAAGATCTCGGCTCTCTATCCGGCCGTCGAACTGTTGACGGGGCTGCTGTTTCTCGGTTGCTTTCTGGCGTTTGGGCTGAGCGTGGAGGGTTTGAAGTGGGCGGTTTTCTCCGCCCTGCTCGTTGCGCTGACAATCACCGACCTGCGCGAGCGGATCCTGCCGGACAACTTGAACTTCGCCGGCCTCGGCATCGGTTTCGTTCTGAGTTTCTTTACGCGCCCCGTGGATGGCACAGCGGCCTGGCTGGCCAACCGTCTTTTTGATTTTCCTCCGCCCAACCCGGTGCTTTCGTTTACCGATGCGTTGCTGGGCGCAGCCGCCGGCAGCGGGCTTCTCTGGGTGGTGGCCGAGGGCTTTTTCCGGTTGCGTGGCCGCGAAGGTATGGGGCTGGGCGACGTCAAGATGATGGCCATGGTCGGCGCGTTTCTGGGCCTGAAGCGCACGCTGCTGACAGTCCTGGTCGGGTCGCTGCTCGGCAGCGTGCTGGGTTTGCTGTTCATGCTGCTGTGGAGCAAGGGCCGGGACTACGAATTGCCTTTCGGCACTTTCCTGGGCGCGGGCGCGCTGCTGGTAGTGTTTTTCGGCACGCCGGCGCTTGCCTGGTACCAGTCGCTGCTTTCGGTGCGCTAAGAAGAGGGCGACCAACGCATGACAACGACTTCCGCGATGCCGGATTCGTGGCCCCTCTGGCTGGGCGGCGCCGTGCTGTTCGTAGCGGTCATTGTGGGCGTCGCCTTTCTGATCTCGTTTGCGCTGCGGCGGTACCTCCGCGGCGAGGAGAAGCCGAATGACGAGTTGGCCACGCTCAAGCCCGGCGGCGATAACCCCACCGCGTTCATGGCGGCGTCCATGCAGGCGGTGATTCAGAGGCTCCGCGAGCAGGAAAAGGAGCTCGAAGGACTGCACAGGCTGCAGAAGGAGCGCGCCCAGCAAACCGAGCGCCTGAGCGAAGCAGTGACGCGCCACATGCCCGCCGGGCTGCTGCTGGTGAACGCCGCCGGGCTGATCACCAGCGCCAACCCCGCCGCGGAAACCGCGCTCGGGCTGCGCGCGCTGGCCTATCGGCGTTACACCGAAGCGCTGGGACCTGACTCCGCGCTGGCGCGCCTGCTGACCGCTTGCCTGGGACAGGCGCAGACGTTCCGCCGAAAAGAGATCGAGTACACCACGCCGGACGGCGAGTTGCGCCAGCTCGGCGTGACCATTTCTCCCATCCTGCACGGCCCGCAAAAGGTTTCCGGCGCGCTCTGCCTGCTGAGCGACCTCACCGAGCTCACTGCGCTGCAAAAGCAGATTCACTTGAAGGAGCACCTGGCTGCGCTGGGAGAGCTTTCCGCCGGGATTGCGCATGAGTTCAAGAACGCCCTCGCCACCATCTCCGGCTACGCCCAGATGATCCGCAGCGAAGCAGCCGGGGGCGAGCTGGCCGAGCATGCCGACCGCATCCTCGAGCAGACACGGTCGCTGACCCACGTGGTCACCGAGTTCCTGAAGTTTGCGCGCCCGCTCGAGCTTGCTGACGAGCACGTCAACATCCGACCGCTGCTCGAGCGCGTGGTCGCCGAGGTACAGGATGCCTTGCCGCAGGTCGAGGTCAGCTACGAAGGCGAGTTCGCCGATGTCTCCGGCGACGAAGGGCTGCTGCGCCAGGCGCTGCTCAACCTCGCTCGCAACGCCGCCGAAGCCGTGTCCGAACAGCCTTTCGGCGGGCGAGTGGTGCTGCGCGGCGCGGTGGAGCGCGGCAGCGCGGGCGGCGGGCAGCGCATCTCCATCGCCGATAATGGCCCGGGCATTCCGCCGGAGGACTTGCCCAAGATTTTCTTGCCGTTTTACACCACCAAGGCAAATGGCACAGGCCTCGGCCTGGCGGTGGTGCAAAAGATCGTGTTGCAGCACGGCGGCACGGTCGAGGCGCGCAACCGGCCCGAGGGTGGCGCCGAGTTTATCCTTTGGCTACCCGTGCGCCGGGAGGTCGCCCAGGCAGTTGAATCCACCGTCGGAGGCATCTAAACTGGTTGGGAGGGTTTCACCAGCCGGGCCTCCCGAAAGGCGATGAGCATGCGCAAAACAATCCTCGGAGCCGCGAGCGTGATCCTGGTCGTGCTGCCGCTGTGCTACGGCGCCCCCCAGGAGCCTTCGGTGGCTGAAGCGGCGCGAAAGGCCCGCGAGCAGAAGAAGAGCCAGCCCAAGGCCGCCCGCGTGATCACCAACGACAACCTCGGAGCCGTCCGCGGCAGCATTTCGGTCGTGGGCAACCCCGCAGCGCCCCCGGCGGAGGCTCCTGCCGATATGCCTGCCGCTGCACCTGCCGCCACAGGCGATCAAGCCGCCAAACCGAAGGAACCCAAGGAAGCCAAAGACGAGACCTACTGGCGCAAGCGCTTCGCTGAGGCCCGCGGAAAGCTCCGCACCGCAGAAAAAGAGCTCGATATCCTCCAGCGCGAGCTCAATCTGCAACAGCAGCAGTACTACAGCGACCCCAATAAGGCGCTCCGCCAACAGTACGATCGCAAGGATATCAACGACCTCCGCAAGGCCATCGACGACAAAAAGAAGGAAGTCGATCAGCTCAAACAGAGCCTGTCTGACCTGGAAGACGAGCTGCGCCGCGAGGGCGGCGACCCCGGCTGGGCGCGCGAGCGCTGAGCCCCGCCCGGTATCCTTTGGCCACGCCCCGCGGCATACGCGGCGTATTCCCGCTGCAAGTGTGGTAAAAAAATAAAGTAGCTCGAATCCGCTATTTCCCTATCCGGAGCGTCGCTTGGAGCCGTTGCTTCTGGTCGAAGACAAGACGGAACTGCGCGCCATGCTGCGCAAGGCGCTCGAGCGCGCTGACTACACGGTGGACGACGCGCCGGATGGCACCTCTGCGGTCAGCAAGATCCGCGCCCGGCGCTATACCGTGGTGCTCACAGACCTCAAGTTGCCCGGCTGCTCCGGTCTCGAGGTCCTGCGGGAGGCCAAGCAGGCCGACCCGACCATCCCCGTCATCCTGATCACGGCGTTCGGCTCGGTGGAAGAGGCCGTAATGGCAATGAAGGAGGGCGCCTTCGACTTCATCCAGAAGCCGGTGGACCTGGACCACCTGAAACTTCTGGTCGGGCGTGCTGCCCAGCAGCAGGAGCTGCTGCGGGAGAACCTGCTGCTCCGCGAAGAGTACACAGCGCGCTACGGCTTCCCGCGGATTGTCGGCGATCACCCGTCCATCAAGGAGACCAGCCACCAGATCCAACGCGTCGCGGCGACCGATTCCACCGTTCTGCTGCTGGGCGAGAGCGGCACAGGCAAGGAACTCTTCGCCCGCGCCGTCCATCACCTTTCGCCGCGGCGCGAGCTTCCCTTCGTCGCCCTGAACTGCGCCGCCATCCCCGAGGGCCTGGTGGAAAACGAGCTCTTCGGGCACGAACGCGGCGCTTACACCGGCGCCGGCGCACGCAAGATCGGCAAGCTCGAGCTGGCGCACCGCGGCACGATCTTCCTCGACGAGATCGGCGAGCTGCCCCCGGCGATCCAGTCCAAGCTGCTGCGCGTGCTCGAGGAACGCCGCTTCGACCGCATCGGCGGTACGCAGCCGATTGACGTGGACGTGCGCATCCTGGCGGCGACCAACAAGGATCTGCGCGCCGCCGTCGCCGAGAAATCCTTCCGCCAGGACCTCTACTTCCGCATCTCGGCCGTCCCCATCACCATTCCCCCGTTGCGCGACCGCGGCGACGACGTGCTGCTGCTCGCCGACCATTTTCTGGAGCGCTTCCGCCGGGAGTTCCGCAAACCGGCGCTGCAACTGACACAGGGCGCCCGCACCCGCCTGGGGACTTATCCGTGGCCGGGCAATGTGCGCGAATTGCAGAACGCCATCGAGCGCGCCGCCATCCTCTCCGACGGAGAGGCCATTGACGCCGCCGCGCTCCAGCTCCCCGGGCCCCGGCCCTCCGCCGGCCAGATGCCCGGCGGGATGCTCGACGAGAGTTTTCTCTGGGATGGCCCGCTGCAGGAAGTGAGCGAGCGCGCGGTGGCCCACGTCGAGCGTTTCAAGATCGAGGCCGCGCTGCGCGAATGCAAATGGAACAAGACCCGGGCCGCAGAAAAACTCGGCGTCTCCTACAAGACACTCCTCAACAAGATCCGCTCCCTCGGCCTCGAGAACTAAGCCCTCCGTTGTCAGCCTTCGGTTTCGAGCGCGAAGTCAGGCGCGGCGGGCGGTGTGCAGCGCCACGCTGCCGAGCGTCCAAAGCTCGAACCGGACATTCTCGAAGCCCGCCCGCGATATCATCGCCGAAAGCTCTTCCGGAAGTGGAAATCTCGCCACCGAACTTGGCAAGTAAGAATACGCCGCGGCGCTGCCGGAGATCGCACCGCCCACCCACGGAACCACCTTCGTGAAGTAGAGGCGGTAAAGCGCGCCCACCCAGCCTCGGCGAGGCTCTGAGAATTCCAGGATGCCCACTTCTCCCCCGCACCGCAGAACGCGGCGCATCTCGCCGAGCCCGCGGTCATAATTGGCGACGTTGCGGAAGCCAAACGCCACGGTGACCAGGTCAAAGCTCTGATCGGCGAACGGCAGCCGGAGCGCATCCGCCTCGGCGCAAGCGGTCGCGGCAACTCCGCGGTTCGATCGTCGGAGCTTCTTGGCGGCGCGCACCAGCATGGAGTGAGCGAAGTCACTGCCGAAGATCGCCGCCTGCCCCGCGCGCCCGAGCGCAAGCATGAGGTCGCCCGTGCCGCAGCACAGGTCGAGCACGCGCGCATCGGCGCGATCAAGGATGTGGGGGAAGCGGCGCGCCACGCGGCGTCGCCACACGCGGTCGAGCTCGAGCGAGAGCAGGTGATTCAGGAAATCGTACCGCGGGGCGATGCGGCTGAACATCTCGCGCACCTGCTGGGCGGCCTCCGCTTCGTCGCGGGCGCCGGCGGGGCGCGCCCCGGGGAGCGGCGCGCGAGCAGGAGTCCCCGGGTTCACCTTGCTTTCCTCACCAGTTCGGGCAGCAGAGCAACCGTCTTCGTCACCAGACTTTCCGGCACATCGGCGGCGACCTCGGCGCGCCCGATCCTCCGCAGCAGGACGAACCGCAGCCGGCCGCCTCGCGTCTTCTTGTCGGCGCGCAACGCCTGGAGCAGGCGCGCGGCCGGCAGCCGGGGCAGACCGGGCAGCGGCCCGACTCGAGCCAACAGCCGCAGTACGCGGGCCGCCGAATCAGCGTCGAGCTGGTCTAAAGCCGCACTCAACATCGTGGCCACCATCATGCCCCAGCCAACGGCTTCACCGTGGAGAAATATGCGGTAGCCGGAGAGCGTCTCGAGCGCGTGCCCGAATGTGTGCCCAAGATTCAGAATCTCGCGCTGGCCGGATTCCCGCTCATCGCGGCTCACCACCCTGGCTTTGGCGCGGATGCACCGGGGCACGACCCAGTCAAGAGCCTTCGCGTCGCGCCGCAACAGAGAATCCAGGCGTCGTTCGACGAATCGGAAGAGCTCCGGGTCGGCGATCACGCCGTACTTGATTACCTCGTAGAGTCCCGAGCGGTACTGCCGAGGCGGCAGTGTCTCCAATGTGGTCGCATCGGCAAGCACGAGCTTCGGCTGGTAAAACGCGCCAATCAGGTTCTTGCCTTCCGGGAGGTTTACGCCAGTCTTTCCCCCGATGGCGCTATCTACCTGAGCGACCAGCGTCGTGGGCATGTGCACCAGTCCGACGCCGCGCAGGAAGCTCGCGGCCACAAAGCCGGCGACATCACCGACTACTCCGCCGCCCAGCGCCACAATCACGGCGCCGCGGTCGGCGCCTGCAGCCACGAGCCGGCGACACAGCCGCTCGACCATGCGCACGGTCTTCGAGGTCTCGCGATCATCGAACAGAATTGCCTTGACGTTTCCTGTTCGGCGGAAGCTCGCGGCCACCCGCCGGCCCCAGTGCTTCCACACCTGGGGTGAGGAGAGCAGGAAGATTCCTGTATTCTCGCCAAGTCCCGCGACGTGCGCGCCGGCGCGCGCGAGCGTGCCGCGGCCGCTCAGGACCCGGTAAGTCCCCGAAGGCGTGCGAACAGCGACGCGCTGGATCGCGCTCATTTCTCGGCTAATCCTCGCCAGCGCGAGGAAATGTAGCACACTTCCCGCCGCGGAATTCCGCCCGGCCGCGCAGGCGGCCGCCTCGGGCGATTCTTCTTCGTGCTACCATAGGCGCCGACGCTCCCGGTTGCGCGAAGTGCGGGCATGAAGTCGGCCGACCCCCATCACGTGGATTTTGTCGTCGTTGGTTGCGGCATTGCCGGTCTGCGCGCCACAATCGAGCTGGGGCAGGCGGGCAGCGTGCTCGTGCTGGCCAAGACGGAGCTCAGCGAATCGGCCACCGCCTGGGCTCAGGGCGGAATTGCCGCGACGTTGAGCGACGAAGACGAGATCAGCCTCCATGAGCACGACACCCTGGAAGCCGGAGATGGCCTCTGCAACGCTGAAGCCGTCAAGGTGCTGGTCGAGGAAGGCCCGAATTACATCCTCCAGTTGATCGACTGGGGCGCGCAGTTTGAGCGGACGAGCAGCAAGCTCGCCTTTACTCGCGAGGGCGCCCACACCCGCTCGCGTGTGCTCCATGCTCAGGGCGATTCCACCGGGCGCGAAATCAGTCGGGTTCTTTTCGCCAGGGCGCGCGCCCTCGATCGCATCTGCATCCGCCCGCACGCGTTCACCACCGAGCTTCTGCTGGAAGACGGCCGCGTCGCCGGGGTGCGCTTCCTGGGCGAGCCCGACCAGCGCCTGCACGAAGTCCGTGCCGGAGCGGTGTTGCTCGCCACTGGCGGACTCGGCCAAGCCTATCGCGAGACCACCAACCCGGCAGTGGCCACCGGCGACGGCATGGCCATCGCCTATGACGCCGGTGCGGTGCTCTCCGACCTGGAATTCGTACAGTTTCACCCCACGGTGCTGGCGGTGAAGGGCGCGCCGCGCTTTCTGCTTTCGGAAGCGCTGCGCGGCGAAGGCGGCGTCCTGCGCAACGTGGACCTGGAACGCTTCATGAAGCGCTACCACGAGGCGCAGGAGATGGCGCCTCGCGAGGTGGTCGCCCGGGCCATCGCCGCGGAGATGCAACGCACCAGGTCCGAGCACGTTTATCTCGACCTGACCGCACTCAAAGACGACTTGGTCCGCAAGCGCTTCCCGCGGATCTATTCCACCTGCCAGAGCTACGGGTTGGACATCGCTGCCGACCTCGTGCCGGTGCTTCCTGCGGCGCACTACGCGATTGGCGGGGTGCAGACCGACCTGCGGGGTCGCACATCGCTCCCCGGCCTTTACGCCGCGGGCGAGACCGCCGCCACCGGCGTCCACGGCGCCAACCGCCTGCCGAGCAACTCCCTGCTCGAAGGGCTTGTCTTCGGCGCCCGCGCCGGCGCCGCCATGGCCGATTACGCCCGGCCGTCGAAAGCCAGCGCAGCGGTCGCCGGAAATCCCGGCGGCGAGGGCAAAGCGGCGCACAACAACCCGGGTCATTCCGGCAAGCGGGCCGCAGACAATCCCACTCACTCTGGGCGGGCCGATGCCCCTTCACCCGTCCTCGAGCAGATCCGCACGATCCTGTGGAAAGACGCCGGCATCATCCGCAGCGGACGCGACCTGGCGCTGGCCGTCGAGCAACTCGGCACGCTCGACGTGTCGCGGCCGGAGATGCCTTCGCGGCCGGCCTGCGAGCTGCACAATGTCTGGACCCTGGCGCAGCTCATCACGCGCTCGGCGCTCGCCCGTGAGGAAAGCCGCGGCAGTCATTACCGCTCCGATTTCCCC
>JBASRK010000088.1:0-3251 GCA_049273775.1 Candidatus Acidiferrales bacterium | reverse complement strand
GTGATCAGTTTTTCGGGCGAAGGCCGCCCGCGCACCTTGCGCAGCATTGCGGAAGTCGCCACCCCGCAGCCGTAGTCGGAAACCAGCAGCGCGCGCTCTCGCCGGAACCGCTCGCGGGCCTTGCGGGTAATCGCTGCGCTCACACTCGCGCCGAGCTCGCCTGACGGCTCGCGGTCCACGCGCAGCACTTGCTGGCGCGCGGTGTGCGTCCAGCCGGCCAGGTAACGCGTCTTGGTCGGCGTGGCCCACTTGCGAACGCACAGGATGGCCGAGGTGTCCACGCCCTTGCGGCGGAAATAGTCGAGTAGGGCGCGGCCCGCAGCGTCATCGCCGACCGCAGTCACCGGCAGCACGCGAGCGCCCAGGTCGGCGAGATTGTTCGCGGCGTTGGCGCCGCCGCCCGGCAGTAGTTGCGTCTCGCGGTGGCGCAGGATCAGCACCGGGGCTTCGCGGGAGACCCGCGAAATCTCGCCAAAAACAAACTCGTCGGCGACAAAATCCCCTAGCAGAACGATTGTCTGCCTGGGAAAAGCCTCGATCAGGTCCACCAGGCGGCTCAGGTCCGCACTCATGGTAGGTCCTCGAGGATCAGATCCACCGCGACGTCCAGGTTTTCTGCCACGCCGAACGGCTGCATCGTCCACTCGTTGCGGTGGAGCTCATATTCGCCGCGGCCATAGCCGGTCAGGACCAGGATTCCCCGGCTGCCGACGCGCTGGGCCATCTCCAGGTCGCGGTAGCTATCGCCCACCACGTACGAGCTGGTGAGCTCGAGCGCGTGTTCGCGCGCAGCGCGTTCGAGCATCCCCGCAAGCGGCTTGCGGCAGTCGCAGGCGTCCTCGGACTTGTGCGGGCAGAAGTAGATAGCATCCAGGTGCGCGCCGGCGGCGGCGAGTTCCGCGGTCATTTTCTCGTGCACAAGGTGTACCAGCAACTCCGGAAAGATGCCGCGGGCTACGCCGGACTGATTGGTCACGACGATAACCGGCACACCCGCCTCGTTCAGGCGCCGGATCGCCGGCGCGGCGAAGGGAAACATCTGGAAGCGGCTGAGGTGGTTCAGGAAGCCCATCTCCTCGCAGAGCGTGCCGTCGCGGTCCAGGAAAACGGCGCGCCGGCGGGCGCAGGTGTCAGACACTGCGGGCGCTCCTGGCCATCCACCCTCGCGCCACTGCATGGACCGCGTCGACGTCAATGCGGGTCATGCAACGATGGTCCACCGGACAGTGCCGCAGAAAACACGGGCTGCAGGACACAGGCTGGCGCACCAATGCAAACCGCGGCGTCACCGGGGCCGTGCCGACGGGGTCCGTGGGACCAAAGATTCCCACCACCGGCAATCCCACCGCTGCGGCCACGTGCATCGCTCCCGAGTCGTTGCCGATGAAAAGCTGGCAGCAGCCGAGTAGCGCCGGCAGATCGCCGACCGAAGTATCTCCCACGAGCATCACGGGGCGGTGGCGCATCGCGGCGGAAATCTTTTCAGCGACCACGCGTTCGGAGGCCGTACCGAAAAGTATCACATCGGCGTCGAACTCAGCAATCAAGCGGCCAGCGAGTGCCGCAAAGCGCTCGGCCGGCCAGCATTTCGCTGAGCCGTATGCTGCGCCGGGTGCAAGCGCGACGCGAAAAACGCCTTCTCTCGCGCCTGCCTGACGGAGCATTTCCTCCGCCCGCGCGAGCGCGTCCGAAACCACTCTGATCTCGATGAACTCCACCGCCGGCAGGCGCTCGATCCATCCGGCTCGGCGAAGCAGCTCGAGATAATAATAAGTCTCGTGCGCCGGCACTTCGCCCGGCCGGGGCACATCTACCGCACGGGTGAGAAGAAAACCGCGGGCGTCGCAGTCATATCCGATGCGGACGGGAATTCGCGCTCGCGACGCGATCCACGCTGCTTCAAAAGCATTCTGCAAGAGCAGGGCCACGTCAAAGCGCTCGCGACGCAGCTCCGAGGCCATCCGCTCCCGGCCCCACACCCCCCGATGGCAGCCGGTATGCTCGAAAACGAACAGGCGATCGGCATAGCCCTGGCCGCGGTAGAGCTCGGCCACCGGTGGCCGGGCCAGAATAGCCATGTCAGCGCGAGGCCAACGGCCTCGAATCGCTTGGAGAGCAGGGATGGACATCACCGCGTCGCCCACCCAGTTCGTTGCGCGCACCAGGATTTTCATCGCCGTGCCACGTACCGCTTGCGCAGGGCCGTATCATTGACTGCCTGCCAGAAATTCTGGGCCTCGGAGATTTCCAACGCAATACGGCAGAAAAAAACAGGCAGGAGCGGGAAATCGGAGGCATCAAGATTAAAGACATCCTTCTCGGTACAGAGCAGCGCCTCGGCGGCGACGGTTTGCGCTCGGCGTTCAAGTTCCAGCGCATCGCGATCAGAATAGCGATGGTGGTCACGGTAGACAACGCCGCCGGAGATCTGCATTCCCCAACGCCGCAGGTCTTCGGCAAAGGCCGTGGGATTGCCAATCCCACAAAAAGCGAAAAACTTTTTCCCGCGCCATTCGACCGGCTGCGGCAAAGCGCCATCTCGATGTAGAGGAAAGATGCCCTCGAGGCGCGTCTGCGCATAAAAAATGGGTGCTGTGGTGTGGCGTTGAACCGCTGCCTCGACTGCAGGGGCATGTTCAGTTCGGCTGATGACCACCAGATCGGCCCGCGACAGCGCCGATTTCGGCTCTCGCAGCCGGCCGGCGGGAAGCAGGTGGCCGCCTCCGAACGGATCCATCGCGTCGAGTAGAACGATGTCCACATCGCGGGCCAGCTGCAAGTGCTGGAAGCCGTCGTCAAGCACGAACCATCCTACGCCGTGCCGCTCGAGGACCTGTCCGGTAGCGTAGCGGTCGGCGCCAACTCCCAATTGCGCCTTCTTGCCCAGGCGCGCGCGCAGCAGCGCGACTTCATCACTTTGCACGACGCCGTGTTCTCCCGGCCGGCGCGTCCCGCGGTAGCCGCGAGTCAGGATGCCCACGCGCTCGCCACCAGCATGCAGGTGCTCGGCGATCCAGATCACCATCGGCGTCTTGCCCGTGCCGCCGACGGTCAGGTTGCCGACGCTGATCACGACGCCATTCAGATGCTGCTGGTTGAAAATGCCGCGGCGATAGCCCCACGCCCGCAGCCGAGCCATGGCGTAAAAAAGCAACGATGCCGGCCACAGCAGCATGCGCAGGAGCGTCATGCGTCGCTTCTCGTGCCGTCAAGCACGGCGGCGACGTGTTCAAGCGTGCGCTCGGCGGCGC
>JBASRK010000069.1:0-38435 GCA_049273775.1 Candidatus Acidiferrales bacterium | reverse complement strand
TCTCTCCAGAGCTGCGGCTCGGCCTCGGGCAGTGGCTTTCGCGAAGGTGCCTCGCTTCGGCCATGATTGATACCTCAGACGGGCTTTCGACCGACCTGGGGCACCTGTGCCGCTCGAGCAGCGTGGGGGCGCGCGTCTGGGCAGAGCGTCTCCCCGCGGTGCGCGTGCCGCCGGCCTTGCAAAGGCAAGGATTCGATGCGCTGGAGCTGGCCCTGCACGGCGGCGAGGACTACCAATTGCTGTTTACCGTGCCGCAGCGACTCCGGAAAGCGATACCTTCATCCCACCGAGATGTGCCCATCACTCGGATCGGTGAAATCACCCGCGGGAGGGCCATGGTTCTGGTGGGGTCCGATGGACGCGCCGTGCCGTTGGCCGCCCGCGGCTGGGACCACTTCCGCTCGAAGTAGCCTCGAGCGCTATCCGGAAGGTTTCACCGCGGCTCCTGTGGTTGTGCCAGGCGGCGGAGGCTTCGGCGGAGGCGGCTCTTTTTTCGGCGCGCCTTCGGGCACTTCTTCGGTTGGCGCTGTATCGGGCGTGTCCACCTGAACCTGTTTGGTCAGCGCGACCTTGGAGAGCGGTTCGACGTTGGGGAAACCCTCCGCCGGCTTGCCTTCCATCGCCGCCTTCATGAACTGCAGCCAGATGGGCAGCGCAGCCTTCGCGCCGGTCTCTTTCTTGCCCAGCGAGACCTGCTTGTCGTCGAACCCCACCCAGACGCCTGCCGTCAGCGAGGGCGTGAAGCCCATGAACCACGCGTCGGTGAAATCGTTGGTAGTGCCGGTCTTGCCTGCAGCGGGCCGGGCGAGCTCCTTGGCGCGGATGGCGGTGCCGAACTGCACCACTTCCTCGAGCATGGCCACCATGGTGCGGGCCACCGCCGGGGCGATGACGTCGTGGACCTCGGGCCGCGCCTCTTCGAGCAGCGCGCCGTCGTAGCTGGTGACGCGGCGGATATAGTGCGGCTCGATGCGGATGCCATCGTCGGGAAAGACAGTGAAGGCGGAGGTGTGTTCGAGCAGCTTCATGTCCGCGGCGCCCAGCGCCACGGGCAGGTAAGGCGGGATCCCGGTGGTGATTCCAAAGCGCCGCGCCATTTCCACCACGTTTGTAATGCCAACTTTTTCGGCCACCTTCACTGCCGGGATGTTGCGCGAGCCCGCCAAAGCGCGCCGCAGGGTGATCGTGCCCTCGAACTTCTCATCGTAGTTGTGCGGCGAATAGGGCTGGCCGCCGCTGATGGTGGTGAACGGCGCGTCCACGACCGTGTCGAACGGTGTCAGCCCTTTTTCGATGGCGGTGGTGTAAACGTACGGCTTGAACGAGCTGCCCGCCTGCCGCACCGCCTGCGTGGCGCGGTTGAACTTTGACTCCTCGAAACTGTAGCCGCCTACCAGCGCCTTGATCTCGCCGGTGGGGTTGTCGATGGCCACCAGCGCAGCCTGCGCCCCAGGCTTCTGCTCGAGCTCGACCCTGGCTGTATTTCCCGAGAGCTCCTTAATGTAGAATTCGGTCAGGTCGCCGGGCTTGAGGACTTGCGCCAGCGAGCGCCGGCCCGTCCAGGCGATGTCCGCGGGAGTCAGCACGGCCCGGTAGGGCCCGATTCTGACTGTGGCGGTCTTGTCGTCCACCGCGGTGACCAGGCCGATCACGTAGCCGCCTTTTTCGATAGGGCGCCGCCAGTCGTCGTCCTCGTAGCTATCCATCTTACCAACCAGGTTGCCGCGGAGGATGTTGGGCAGGTTGCCGCGCCAGCCGTGCCGCCGGTCGTAGGCATGCAGGCCGTCGCGCAGCGCCTGGTTCGCGGCGCGCTGCAGTGACACGTTCAGGGTGGTATAAACGCGCAGCCCGCGTTCGTGCACCGCCTCGGTGCCATAGGTGCTCTCCAGATACTTGCGTATCTCTTCGAAGAAATAGGGCGCCAGATCGTTCCGCGGATACTGCAGCTTCAGCGCGAGCGGCAGCTTGATGGCTTCCTGCGCTTCCCGCGACGTGATCTTGCCCTCACGGCCCATGCGGTCGATCACCAGGTTGCGCCGTTGCAGCGCGCGCTGCGGGTGGAGCACTGGCGAGTAGCTAGGGCCGCGGATCATCCCGGCGAGCAGCGCTGCTTCGGTCAGCTTGAGCTGGGTCGCGGGCTTGCCGAAATAGAACTGCGAGGCGGCCTCGAAGCCGTAGTTGCCGTGCGCCAGGTAGATTTGGTTGGCGTACATTGTGAAGATCTGCTCTTTGGTGTAGTGGCGCTCGATCTGGATGGCCAGAAGCGTCTCCTGCACCTTGCGGCGGAAACTTTTGTCGGGAGAGAGGAAGAGCACGCGCGCCAGTTGCATGGTCAGCGTGCTGGCGCCCTCAGCCTTGCGCCGCTGCACGATATTGCGCCAGGCGGCCTGCGCGACCCGGGGAAAGTCCACTCCCCAGTGCTCCTCGAAGTGCTGGTCCTCGGTCACTAGCACGGCGTCCTTCAGCACCCGCGGGACCTGCTCGTAGGTCATCAAGATGCGTCGCTGGAGGGCGAAGCTGCCGATCAGTTGCCCATCATCGGCGTAGAGTTCGGTGACAACGTTGGGGTGGTAGTCCTCGAGCGCCCGGATCTCCGGCAGGTCGCTCGCATAGACAAACAACAGCCCAGCCGCCGCGCCAAACGCGATCGCGCAGAGCAGCAAGAAGCCGAACGCGACCTGGCCGATCAGTCTTAGTCCGCGGAGACGCAGGGTAATGGGTGGCAGGCTCAGCATGACGCCGTTATTTTATCGCAGAAACCGATGGGCCGGGTTGCTCGCGGGTAAACCGGTATCCGTCCGGCGAGCCACTGGCGCGAGCCGAGGGCTCCTGCAAAGTCAGCGTGCTGCTTCCTTCGTCTGGTCGGCTTCGATTCTCTGTGTGCCCCTGGGGTTGCGGAACGCGAGCACAGCCAACGCCACAGAAAGTAGAACCAGAAAGCCATCTCGTACGAGCGTGCTCACACCCAGCTTCTCGCCGAGGCCGAAGCAGCCGCAGTCAATCCCCAGGCCCAGGAAGTACGAGCGCAGCATCACGCCGAAAAAAAGCAGCAGCAGGGCGCTTGCCCCAGCGGCGGCATAGCGCAAGCCGTAGCCTGCGATCAGCAGCAGGCCCAGCCCCAGCTCGAGCCACGGCATCGTCCGCGCCACGGCCACCACCGCCCACTCGGGAAGCAACTGATAAGAGTTCACGGAAAAGGCGAAGAGCATCCAGGGTTGCCGGAGCTTGGTGTAAGCGGCGTATAGGAACATCCCGCCCAGGGCGAGGCGACCCAGGAGGATCAGCATGCGGAGGGCGGCGCCTGGCCGGCGTTCCACTGTGGCTAGCGAAGCCGCTTCACCCATCCCTACGGCCTGAGAAGATAATCGAAATACTGTTTCATCAGGGAGTACGTGACCCCTCCCGGCGGCAATACGGTCGTCTCACCCGCGTGCGTCACAAAGACCATCGGGGTCTGATTCACCCGCCTGCTCTGCCCCAGCGCAACGTCCTTGTCAATCGCCGCGTCGAGGTGCCCGCTCTGCACCAGCGCCCGCGCCTTCTTCAAATCCGCCGGCGAAAGCACGGCTGCGACGACGGCTTCGATGTTGCCATTAGCCGACCACGTGTCCTGCTTCTCATAGAGCGCCTGTTCCACCTTCTCAAACTTGCCGATCTGCGCCGCGGCGTTTGCCCAGCGCGCCGCCTCCCTCGAATACTTGTGCATGGGGAGCGGGAAATCGCGGTGCACCAGATATACCTTACCCGCGCTCACGTAGTTGTCGATCACCGGGCGCAAAACGCTCTCGTAAACGGTCCGGCAAGACGGGCATTGAAAGTCGCTGAAGACCTCTACGGTGATGGGTGCAGACTTTGAGCCGAGCGCCTTGAGCGACGTCAGCTCAGCGGCGGAAACTCTTGTCTGTGCTCCCGCAGGAGCTGTCAGCACCAGTGTCCACACCGCGACAACCACTAAGACACGGGTGAGATTATTCGAATGAGGCCAATTCACCTTAATCCTCCAAAGTCGTTCGGCCAGCGCTCCGAATGCGCCGCCATTGTACCTCGACTTACATCGCGTCCAGTACCGCGACTGTTGCCCAGGCTCTACCTTTCGCGGGCGGACTACCATGTAAGATGCGCTCGCGCCGCAGGGCGTCAAGGGTCGAGGTCGAATCTCCCCAGTGACTGCGAGTGGCCTTCCAACCAAGCATGAGGGGGAGTCCGATGGTCTTATTGCATGTAAACATCTTATTTACAATAATATGTAGGAATTAACAAAGCTTGACAACAAGAGACTCAATATCTATAATAGCCTTCGACTGATAAGCAGTTTCGAGAAATCGGCCTGGCACTGGGCCTCAGGGAGGATTTCGAGCAATGAGCAAGATTATTGGGATTGATCTGGGCACAACAAACTCAGTGGTGGCGGTGATGCAGGGCGGCGAACCTGTCGTCATCCCCAACCAGGAGGGGGCGCGGACGACGCCGTCGGTGGTTGCCATCACCAAGACAGGGGAACGCCTGGTCGGTCAGGTGGCCAAGCGCCAGGCGGTGACCAACCCGGAGAACACCGTCTATTCGATCAAGCGGTTCATGGGCCGGCGTTTTGAAGAAGTGGGCGAGGAGATTCGCCGCGTTCCCTATAAGCTTACCCGCGGGCCGCACGACGATGCGCGCGTGGAGATCTTCGGCAAGGCCTACAGCCCGGCGGAAATCTCCGCGATGATCCTCCAGAAACTCAAGGCGGCGGCCGAGGACTTCCTCGGCGAGAAAGTTTCCAAGGCGGTGATCACCGTCCCGGCGTACTTCAATGACAGCCAGCGGCAGGCCACCAAGCAGGCGGGCGAAATCGCCGGGCTCGAGGTGCTGCGCATCATCAACGAGCCGACGGCGGCGGCGCTGGCCTACGGCCTGGATAAGAAAAAGGACGAAACAATCGCCGTGTACGACTTGGGCGGCGGCACCTTTGACATTTCCATCCTCGAAGTGGGCGAGGGCGTGGTCGAGGTCAAGGCCACCGCTGGCGACACGCACCTGGGCGGCGATGACATTGACCAGCGCGTGATCGAGTGGATTGTCGGCGAGTTCAAGAAGGACCAGGGCATTGACCTGAGCAAGGACCGCATGGCCATCCAGCGGCTGAAGGAAGCCGCCGAAAAGGCCAAGGTCGAGCTCTCCCAGTTGAACGAGACCGAGATCAATCTCCCGTTCATCACCGCTGACGCCTCCGGCCCCAAGCACATGCAACTGAAGCTCACGCGCGCCAAGCTCGAGCAGTTGATGGAGGACATCCTCCAGCGCACGGTCGGGCCGGTGAAGCAAGCCCTGAGCGATGCCGGCGTCGCTTCGGGCAAGATTGACGAGGTGGTGCTGGTCGGGGGCTCAACGCGCATCCCGCGGGTGGTACAGATCGTGAAAGACCTGTTCGACGGCAAGGAGCCACACAAGGGCGTCAACCCGGACGAGGTGGTGGCGGTTGGCGCGGCCATCCAGGGCGGAGTGCTGGGCGGCGAAGTGAAAGACATCCTGCTGCTCGACGTCACCCCACTTTCGCTCGGCGTGGAGACCTACGGCGGCGTGATGACCGTGCAAATCCCGCGGAACACCACGATTCCAACGCGCAAGTCGGAAATCTATTCCACCGCGGCGGACAACCAGTCCTCGGTCGAGATCCACGTGCTCCAGGGCGAGCGGCCGCTGGCGGCGCACAACCGCACGCTCGGCAAATTCCACCTTGTTGGCATCCCGCCGGCGCCGCGGGGCATGCCGCAGATCGAAGTCACGTTCGACATTGATGCCAACGGCATCCTGAACGTTTCGGCCAAGGACATGGCCACGAACAAGGAGCAAAAGATCACGATCACCGCCTCGACCGGGCTGAGCAAGGATGAGGCCGAGCGCATGCGCGCCGAGGCTGAGTCCCACGCCGAGGAAGACCGCAAGCACCTGGCGGAGATCGAAGCGCGCAATCAGTGCGACGCTCGCGTGTACCAGGTCGAAAAACTTCTGAAGGAGAACCGCGAGAAACTCTCCGAGGCCGACATCAAGACGGTCGAGGAGGCTTTGGAACAGTGCAAGCGCGCTCTGGCCGGAGACAGCATCGAACAAATCAAGGAGGCCACCGAAGCGCTGGAGCGCTCGACGCACCGCATCGCCGAGACCCTCTACCGCTCGGGCGCGGCCGCAGGCACTCCGGGCACCGGCGCGGCTGGCAGCGGCGCTCCGGGCACCGGCGCGCCCGGGCAGGCGCCCAAGCAGGGGACCGGCCAGGGCGAAGTGATCGACGCCGAATACGTGGACGTGGACGATTCGAAGAAGCCGAATTAAGAGCCGGATGCGTGCGGGTGGGTGGCCCACCCTGACCCGGTCGGTGGGAGACCTTCCGCACAACGGCCCCGGGTCCCGTGCTGTGGGACCCGGGCTACAGTTGCGTGGGCGGTGGAGTGGAGCGTGACCACGGCGGAAGGAATCAAGCGGGCGGGCCCGCCGCAGGCGGTTCAGAAGCTGCGTGAGAACTTCTACATGGTCCAGGTGACGCTCAGCGAAGCGCCGAGCGCCGATTGGAAGCGGCTGTTTTACGATGCGCAGCAATCACCCCCAGCGGATTTCCCGCCCCGTGCGGTGGAGATCAGCGGCGCGGTGCTGCGCTTCCGCTCCGAAGCCTCGAGCATCGAACAGAAGCTCGGCTGGATCGATCGCTGGATTGAGCGCGCCAACCAGAAAGAAGCCGGGCTGGGCGGCCGGCTGGACGAAGAGCGCCGCCGGCGGCGCGAAGAGGTGGCCCGCGAGCAGCACGAGCTGGCCGAGCTCAACGCGCGCTGGTCGAAGATGTAAGCGTTCGCCGCTACAGACGCAGCGAACAATCTCAAGGTTGAGATCGTTCACCCACCCGCGGCGGACTTGGGATGAAGATGTTGCTGCGTAGCTGCGACCGCTCAAACAGCAGCGAGCGGAAACGGAAAACCGATGCCAACCACCGCCAAACAGGACTACTACGAACTGTTGGGCGTGCCACGCAAGGCCCCGCTCAAGGAGATCCGCCAGGCCTACCGCAAGCTCGCTCGCAAGTACCATCCCGATCTGAACCCCGGCGACAAATCCTCCGAAGAAAAATTCAAGCAGATCCAAGAAGCTTACGAAGTCCTGTCGGATTCGAAGAAGCGGCAGATGTACGACCAGTTCGGCTTCTACGCTGAAAACTATCAGGGCGGGCCACCGCCCGGCGCCGGGACGCAGCCCGGGGAGGTCCAGTTCGATTTCGGAGGCTTTGACTTCGGCGGAGGCGGCGGCACCAGCTTCCGAGACCTATTCAGCCAGTTCTTTCGCGGCTCCGGCGCAGAGTCGGCGGCGACGCAGCCGGAGCCCGGCAACGACCTCGAGTACCAGATCAAGATCGGCTTCTGGGAAGCGGTTCGCGGCGCGGTGAAAAAGCTGACGATCACGCGCCTGGACACCTGCGGGGAGTGCCACGGCACGGGCGCCGTGGGCAGCGCAACGCAGGTGTGCACGGCCTGCGGCGGCTCAGGACAGGTCACGCAGACCAGCGGGCGCATGCGGTTCAACATGGCCTGTTCACGCTGCGGCGGCACCGGCCGGCTGCGCACTATCTGCCGCGTCTGCGGCGGCGAAGGGCGCGTCCGGCGGGCCGAGACACTAGACGTGCGCATCCCCGCCGGCGTGCAGACCGGCTCGCGAGTGCGCGTCCCTAGCCGCGGGAATGCCGGGACCCTCGGCGGCCCGCCCGGGGACCTCTACATCATCACCGATGTCCAGCCGCACCCGTTCTTCGAGCGCCGCGGCGACGACCTCTATACCGTTGTGCCCATCACCGTCACCGAAGCCACGCTCGGCGCCAAAATCGAGGTACCCACCATGGACGGTCGCTCGGTAGTGCGCATTCCGCCGGGCACCAATAGCGGGCAGAAGTTCCGCCTGCGCGAAAAGGGCGTGCCGCTGGCGCGTTCGCCGGGGCGCCGGGGCGACCAGTACGTCGAGGTGCAGGTGGTGGTGCCAAAACCGGTGGATGAGCGCGTGCGCAATCTGCTCCGCGAGCTCGGCAAGCTCGCGCCGGAAGATCCGCGGCAGGACCTGTTCACCCGCGCCGGGGTCTGAGAAGGAAAAGTCATGGCTGCCCGAACGAAAAAAAAGGCCCGCGCCGGATACATGATCAGCGCCGTCGCCGAACTCTACAAGATCCATCCTCAGACCCTGCGGCTCTATGAACGTGTGGGCCTGCTGAAGCCCTCGCGCTCGCAGGGCAATACCCGGCTCTACACCGACGAGGACCTTGAGCGGCTCGAGGTGATCCTCACCCTCACTCGCGAGATGGGTGTCAACCTGGCGGGGATCGAAGTCATCCTCAACATGCGCGAAAAGATGGCGGAGATGCAGCAGCAGGTCGAGGAGTTCACCCGCTTCGTGCAGCAGGAGCTCGCCCGGGGGCTCGGCGCGGCGCAAAAACAGCACGCCCGCGACGCCATCGTACGCGTCAGCCCGCCGCGAGCCATCCGCGTGCACAAGTAGAATCTCTCCGCTCATCCCCGAGGGATGACACAGGCCGTCAGGCGGCCCACCTTTCTGCAAGGCCCCGCGGAAACGCGGGGCGCCACCGGTTTCCACAGTGCGAGGCGCTTTCCACAGTCTGGGTAACTTGCGTCCTCCACGGCGGACGCCTATCCTCTACTCATGGCCCTGATAGAGTGTCCCCAATGCGGCGGCACGGGGTGGAAGATTATCGAAGGCGAGGCGCCGATCGATCCTGCCGAGGAGCGCGTGCCGGAAAAGGCGGCCGAACGGGCCGAGCGCGATGGTGTGAAGGCTTTTGGGCTCGACCCAAGGCGCGGCCCCTCAGCGGGTAGTCCCAGAGTTGCCGTGCGCTGCGACTGCGTGCAAGTCGACCCCCCGGCGCGGATCTTCGGGCGCGCGCGCATCCCTCTGCGCTACGAGCACTGCGACTTCGAAAACTTCGATACCGACCTCTATGAGAGCGCGCCGCAGGCCGCGGCCTGGAACCGCAGCCTCGAACAGTCCAGGCTGGTGGTGGAAAGCTTTGCGCGCGACTATCCGGCGGGCATCGACTCCGGCTTGCTATTGATGGGGCCGTGCGGCGCGGGCAAGACGCACTTGGCAGTGGCAGCGCTCAAGCAACTGCTGCTCCGTGGCCACGAAGGGTTATTCTACGACTACCGCGAGCTACTGAAAGAAATCCAGGCGAGCTATAACCCGGAGAGTCAGGCGACGGAGATGGGCGTGCTCGAGCCCGTGCTCTCCGCCGAACTGCTCCTGCTCGACGACCTGGGCGCGAGCAAGCCCTCGGCGTGGGCGCTCGAAACCGTCGGCCACATCCTCAACACGCGCTACAACGAGCGGCGCGTCACGCTGCTTACCACCAATTATCTCGACACCGCCGTCGGGTCACCCGAACCGGTGCGGCTGCCCTCGGGTCAGGCGGTGGCCCCGGCCCGGGAGGACGCTCTCGCCGACCGCATCGGCCAGCGTATTCGCTCGCGGCTCTACGAAATGTGTCGCACGGTCGAGTTGGTGGCGCCCGACTACCGCAAGGAGATCCGCCAGGCCGGCCGCCTGCGCTCCTGAGTTACCGCTCGAGGCAAGGATGATCGGTACGTCCTGGAGGGGCGTCGCCGCGGCGGACGCCCCCTAAGATAACATCCGGCAAAGCCAGGCCCGATTTGTTGACAACTCCCACCACCGGCGCGTATCATCCTGGCGATGCAGCGTTTCATGCGAGCGCTGCGTCCCCTTCGTTGCTCTCGCCCCTGACCGGGAATCCCCGAGGCGCAACCCTCGGTGAGCAGCGTACGTGTCCGCGGGGGAGGCCGCCGCATGTCGCCCGAGCAGGAAAACTCAGCCGCGAAACCTTCTGCATATCCTACTGCGGAAGCCGAGCCTTCCGGCGAAGCTGTCGCAGTCAGCCCTGAACCTGCCGCGGTCCCAGCCGGTGAAGCCGGCGGCGAACCGGAAACCCCTTTACCCACGCACGCAGCGGAAATCTCCGAGCAGGCTGCATCCGATTCTCCTGCGCCGGGTGCTGAGGCAACGGCCGAGGGCCCCCCGCAGGCGCCAGAGGCGCTCGACCAACTCATCGAGCAGTATGCGGCGCAGCAGCAAGCGCCCGCCGAAGGCGATTTCGTCGAAGGGCGCGTGATCGCCGTCACGGAGCTCGGCGTCGTCGTGGACATCGGGGTGAAGTCAGAAGGCCTGATCCCCGCCTCGGAATTTGTCGATTCCGAAGCCAGCCTGCGCCTGGGACCCGGCCAAGCCGTCGAAGTGCAGCGGCTCAACGAAAGGAAGGAAGGCTACGTCCTGCTTTCCTACCAACGAGCGCGCCGGCGGCGCGCCTGGGAGAACATCGAGAAATCCTATCGCGAGCACACCAGCCTGACCGCCCAGGTGGTGGACCGCATCAAGGGCGGCCTGGTGGTGGACCTCGGCATCCGCGCCTTCCTGCCCGCTTCGCAGGTGGACCTCCGGCCGACTCATGACCTGGACGCATGGAAGGGCAAGGAGATCGCCTGCCGTGTGCTGAAGATGAACCGCAAGCGCGGCAACGTGGTGGTCAGCCGCCGGGTGTTGCTGGAAGACGAGCTTCGCGCGCAGCGTCAGAAGCTCATGGACTCGCTGGCCGAGGGCCAGGTGGTCGCTGGCAAGGTGAAGAGCATCACCGACTACGGCGTCTTCGTGGATCTGGGGGGCCTGGACGGCCTGCTGCACATCACCGATCTTTCCTGGGGCCGGCTGAAGCATCCCTCCGAGGCGGTTGCGCCCGGTCAGGAGATCGAAGTAAGAGTGCTGAAGTTTGACCCTGAGAAGATGCGCGTGTCGCTGGGGCGCAAGCAACTGCTGCCTGACCCATGGGCCTCGGTGCCCGAGCGCTTCCCGGCGGGCACGCGCGTTCACGGGAAGGTGGTGGGCATCGCCGACTACGGCGCGTTCGTCGAGATCGAGCCCGGGATCGAAGGCCTGGTACACATCAGCGAGATGAGCTGGTCAAAGCGGATGAAGCATCCCTCGAAGATTGTTTCAGCCGGCGACTCGGTCGAAGTGGTGGTGCTGGATGTGCGGCCCGAGCAGCGGCGCATCTCGCTCGGCCTGAAACAGACCATGCCCGACCCCTGGCAATCGTTGGCGGAAAAGTATCCAGTGGGGACGCTGGTGACCGGCCGGGTGCGCAACCTCACCGATTTTGGGGCATTCATCGAGATCGAAGAGGGTTTCGACGGCCTGATCCACGTCAGCGATATCAGTTGGACAGAGCGTGTGAAGAACCCCGGCGAGATGTTCAAGAAGGGGGACACGGTGCAAGCCAGGGTGCTCAAGATTGACACCGCCAACCGGCGGCTCTCGCTCGGCGTCAAGCAAGTGAACGACATCTGGGCCAACTGGTTCGCCGCGCACCAGATCAACGACGTCGTCCGCGGACGCGTTTCCCGGGTCACGAGCTTCGGGGCGTTTGTCGAGCTGGCCGCGGGCATCGAGGGACTCTGCCACATCTCCGAGATCGAGGAGCGCCGCAACAAGCACGAAAAAGAGCCGGCGCCCCGCGGCGGCAAGGAAGGCATCCGGCTCGAGTCCGGCCAGGAATACGATTTCAAGATCGTCAAGCTCCAGCCTGAGCAGCACAAGATCGGTTTGAGCTACCGTGCGGCGCAAAAGCAGGCGGAGCAGCGCGACATGCAGGAGTACCGGTCGTCGAAATCGTCGTCCACGGCGACCATCGGGGACGCGATCCTTTCCAAGCGCGAATCGCTCTAACCGCCGTGGCCGCACGGGCTACCAGACCCTCGGATGCGGCGCGGCAGGTGCCCCGGCTGCAAATTTGGTTTACCTCCAGGGCCGATTGATGATATGCAGAGGCCGCCGGTCGGCCGGGTAGCCGCCCCCGGGCTTTGGAACGGGACAGCAGCGGAGCGGCACAATCCCTCGATTTCATTGCGGCGGGGTACAGGACGATGAAAGATTCCACTGTGACCAAGGCCGACCTCGTTGAAGAGGTCGTGCGGGTAACCGAACTGCCGCGCAAGGAGTCGGAGATCGTCGTCGAAACGATCTTCGAGAGCATCATCCAGGCCTTGCAGGGCGGCGACAAGATAGAGATCCGCGGATTCGGGAGCTTCCGCACGCGTCCGCGCCGCGGCCGCATCGGACGCAACCCCAAAACCGGCGCGAAGGTCGAGGTGCCGCCGAAGCGCATTCCGTTCTTCAAGCCCAGCAAGGAATTGAAGGACTTCGTCAACGGCATCTCTTCCGCCAGGCGGGTCGCGCCGGATAAGCCTCCCCAGAGTTGACTGTCCACAGTCGAGATTCGAAAGTGGGATTGCGCTGCCTACCGATTGCTGACGCTCTCAACTCTCGACTGTCAACTTTCAACTGTGAACTTTCAACCGTGAACTAGAGATGGACTACCTTTGGACGCCCTGGCGCTACCGCTACATCACCAACGCCTCAAAAGACGATCGGTGCATCTTCTGCGACGCCCTGGCGATGAAAGATGACGTCAGCAGCCTAATCCTTCATCGCGGCAGCAAGAACTTCATCGTCCTCAACCGCTTCCCCTACACCACCGGCCACGTCATGATCGTGCCGTTCGCGCATGTGGCCGAGCTCTCCGGCTGGGACGCCGCGACGCTCGCCGAGATGATGCAGCTTGCCCAGCGCGTGCAGATCGCGCTCGCGGCCACCTATCAGCCCGAGGGCTACAACCTCGGCATGAACCTGGGCCGCTGCGCCGGCGCCGGCGTCATCGGCCACATACACTTGCACGTCCTGCCGCGCTGGACCGGCGACACCAACTTCATGACCGCCGTTGGCGAAACCCGCATCGAGCCCGAGGAGTTGGCCATCACCTACGACAAGCTCCGCCGCGCGTTGACTGCCGGCGGCTGATGGCTGACAGCGCGGGGATCTCGCTGTAGAATTCCGAACACCCCGCCTCTGAAGAGGCCGGTTGCCTTGGGTGGCGGCGGTGTACCACAGGGTTGTAGCGCGGTTCCTCAGACCGGGAGATTTCCTCGGGAGCTGTGACCTAGCCCGCGGAGGGCGCTTGCATCTCGATCTGACTGAAGAGCAGAAGCTGCTGCAGCAGACGGTGCGGGAGTTCGCCAACTCGGAAGTGAAGCCGCTGGCCCGCGAGCTCGACGAGACGGGCCGCTTTCCCCGTGAAACTTTTCGCAAGGCCGCCGAGCTGGGCCTGACCGGCATTGCGCTTCCCGAGCAGTACGGCGGCGCAGGGTTCGACCACATCAGCTATGCCATTGCAATCGAGGAGATCTCGCGGGTCTGTGCTTCAACCGGCGTCATCCTCTCGGTGCAGAACTCGCTCTACTGCGACCCCATCTACCGCCTCGGCACCGAAGAGCAGAAGAAACACCTGCTGGTGCCGTTTGCCCGCGGCGAGAAGATCGGCTGCTACGCCCTGACGGAGCCGCAGGCGGGCTCGAACGCCGCGGCGCTCGCCACCAAGGCAGTGCTTCGGGGCGACCGCTACATCGTCAACGGCACTAAGGCCTGGATCACCAGCGGCGGCGCCGCTGACGCCGCCATCGTTTATGTGAACACCGACCCCGCCAAGGGCGAGAAGGGCATCACTGCGCTGGTGGTCGAGCGCGGCACGCCGGGCTTCAAGGTCGGCAAGGAAGAAAAAAAGCTCGGCATCAACGCCACCGCCTGCGTTGAGCTGTCGTTCACCGACTGCGAGGTGCCGGCGGAAAACCGCATCGGCAACGCGGGCGAAGGCTACAAGGTGGCTCTTTCGACGCTCGACGGCGGGCGCATCGGCATTGCGGCGCAGGCCGTGGGCATCGCTCAGGGCGCCTTCGAGGAAGCTCTGAAGTACTCGCAGCAGCGCATGGCCTTTGGCCAACCCATCGCCAACCTTCAAGCCATCCAGTTCATGCTTGCCGACATGGCCACTGAGATTGACGCGGCGCGCCTGCTGACACGCAAGGCTGCCTGGAAGCAGGACACCGGGGCGCGCTTCAGCATGGAAGCGTCAATCGCCAAGCTGTTCGCAAGCGAGATGGCCACCCGCGTCACCCACAAGGCCATCCAGATCCACGGCGGCTATGGCTACAGCCGCGAATACCCCGTCGAACGGATGTACCGCGATGCTCGCATCACTGAGATCTACGAGGGCACCAGTGAAATCCAGCGCCTGGTGATCGCCGCCTGGGTTTTAAAGTCCTATTGATCGCGCGCATTCTATACGAGGTTTCCATTCGATCACGCGGATGCCTTCGTCGTGACGCCCAACCACATCCGGGGCGTTCTGATCTTGTTGCATTCATCCAACCGCGCAGCAAGCAGCGCCCCTACAAACGGCATTTGTGCTTTCCCGGTGTATCCTTGAACCATGTTACCGCTCGATTGCGGGCTCGAGTTTGACCTCGAGCGCGAGGAGGAATTTTTTGCTGCGCTGCCCGCGCGCCCGGCCATTTTCCTGGTGGAGCCGCGGCAGGCTGCCGCGCATCCCTACCTGGTGCGCACCGCCGACCTTCGCCGGCGTGTCGAGCGCCTGCTGCGCGCCCCGGAAGGTCTAACGAAGCGGCTCAATCTGCGGGAGATGGCGGCGCGCCTCCGCTATCGACTGACCGGCTCGACCTTCGAGCAGAACCTGGTGCTCTATCAGCACGCCCGGGAGCTATTCCCGCAGCGCTATCGCGCTCTGGTGCGTCTACGGCCACCTGCGCTTCTCAAGGTTAGTCTGTCAAACGAGTACCCCCGCTGCTACGTCACCCGCCGCATCCTTTCCGATGGGGGCCTCTATTTCGGCCCCTTCCCCTCGCGCCGGGCCGCCGAGGCGTTTGCGGACAAGTTTCTGGACCTGTTCAAGATCCGCCGCTGCCAGATCAAGATCCGCCGCGACCCGAGCTTCCCCGGCTGCATTTATTCGGAGATGAAGATGTGCCTGGCGCCATGCTTCGCCGGTTGCAGCAAGGAGGAGTACGACGTCGAAGTGGGCCGGGTGGTGAGCTTCCTCACCTCGAGCGGCGCCGCACTTGCCGGCGAGTTTGAGCGCGAGCGCGAGGCCGCGAGCGAGGCGCTCGATTTTGAATGCGCCGCCGCCCTGCATCGCAAACTCGAAAAAGTGGCCGAAGTCCTGCGAGGTCTGCCCGAACTGGCGCGCAAGCTGGACGAACTCGATGCCGTCGTCCTCCAGTGCGCGGCGGAAGAAAGCGCTGTGGCGATCTTCGCGGTGCGCGGCGGGCGCATCGCCGACCCTTTTTTTCTGCGCTTCGGAGAGCTCGCCAGCCAGCCGCGCTCGGTCGAGGAGATCCTCCGTGAGTCTCTCACCGCCGTGGACGCGAAGGGCGGGCACCTGGGCCCGCCCCTTCACGAGGCGCACGACCGCGAGGCACTGGCTGAGCATCTGGCGCTGCTCGCGCGCTGGTTTTACAGCAAGCCGCGGGAGGGCGAGATCTTCTTCCGGCAAGGGGACTGGCCGTATCGCCGCATCATCCGCGCCTGCTCGCGGCTGCTTGCGCCGCCGGCCTCGCCTCCTCCCGCACCCGGTCCGCAGCGCGGCGCGGATTCCGCGTAGTAATGACCTGTCTTCTTGTCCTCTCATCCTGAATCCCGTCTCGCCGCAGGGGAACTCGGAATGACAACGCCGGGTCTGTGCGAGCGGTTCTGCTATACTCGCCGCTCGTCCCGAAATCTCCACCGAAATGAGGATCCATGCCATTGTGTGCCACGCCTGAGGGAACCCGGCGTTATGCCCAGCGGTTTGCAGGCCGTGCCGCGGCGGGCCATTTCCGCGAGCTGCCCGGCGCGAGGGGTCTGCTGCTCTCATCCCTTGGCATCGGGACTTATCTAGGCGACGCCGACACCCGCACCGACCAGGGTTATACGGATGCTGTAGTTGCTGCGGTGACGGCAGGCGTCAACGTCATCGATTCGGCCATAAATTATCGCTTCCAGCGCAGCGAGCGCTCCATTCGAGCGGCGCTCCACAAGCTTGCGCAGTTTGGCTATGAACGCGACGAAATCGTTCTATGTACCAAAGGCGGATTCCTTACGCCCGACGGTGAGATGCCCGCCAATCCCAGCGACTACTTCTTCCGCGAGTACATCGAGCCGGGAATTCTCCAGGTGCATGATCTGGTCGGCGGCCACTCGATGGCGCCGCGCTATCTCGAGAACCAACTCGGGCGCAGCCTGGGCAATCTCGGTGTCGAATGCATCGACGTCTACTATCTGCACAACCCGGAAACGCAACTCGCCACGGTGCCCCGCGAAGAATTCGCCAATCGCGTTCGCGCCGCGTTTGAGTACCTCGAGTCGGCGGTGGCTGCGGGCATGATTCGCTTCTATGGCATGGCCACCTGGAACGCGTTTCGCCAGCCGGAGCCGGCGCCGGACTATCTCTCGCTCGGCGAGATGGAGATCCTCGCCCGCGACGTCGCCGGAGACGCCCACCATTTCCGTTTTGTGCAACTGCCTTTCAACCTGGCGATGACCGAGGCGCTGACGCGTGTCAATCAGGCGGTCGACACGCGGAAACTGCCGATGATCGAAGCAGCGCATGCGCTCGAGATCACCCTGATCGGCAGCGCATCGCTGCTGCAAGGCCAAGTGGCTCGCAACCTTCCGGGTTTCATCGCCGAGGCGTTGGGCCTCGAAAGCGACCTCGAGCGCGCCTTGCAATTTGCGCGTTCTTCGCCGGGTATCACGACTGCGCTGGTCGGGATGAGCCGCGCCGAGCACGTCCGGGCAAATCTGAAGCTGGTGGGAGTCGAGCCGGCCTCGGAGCAACAGTTCGCGAAGCTGTTTGACCGGGGCGAGTTCGCCTGACTTTTCGGCGGTGCGAGGGATCGCGCCGCTATTCCGAGTCGCCCGCCGCGAATTCCGGATGGCGCTCTAGCAGCCACGCACGGAGCGCCGCATCCACTTGGTCCAGTTTGCCGGTGAAGAAGTGGTCGGCACCGGGAACGAACACGAGCGTGGTCTGGCTGGCGTGCGCCGGCGGCATCTCTGCGACCAGCGCCTCGATCTTCTCTCGCCGCCCGAACTTGTCGCGGGCGCCCTGGATGAGTATTTTCGGCTTGGCGCAGGCATGCAGGTAGGTGAGGTCGGAGCTGTCGGCCGGCAACCCCAACCCCGCTAGCTCCGCGACGCGTTCGTCCGCGCAGCCCACACGAAGGCCAACCCACGCGCCGAAGCTGAACCCCGCCAGAAGCAGCCGGCAGGCGGGGAACTGCTCCGCCAGATAATCCAGTGCGACGCGCACGTCATCGGCTTCGCCGCGGCCCGAGTCGTGCTTTCCCCCACTCATTCCGGCGCCGCGGAAATTGAACCGCAGCACCGGCAGCCCCAGGCCGTGGAGCGTGCGTGCCACCTGAAAAACCACTTTGTTGTGCATCGTGCCGCCGTAGAGCGGATGGGGGTGGCACACCACCGCCGCGAGAGAGGGCTGGGGTTGCGGCGAAGTCCACAACAGGGACTCGAGGCGGCCGGCGGGGCCATCGAGGAACACGCTGTGATGGAAGACCTTCGGCGGGGTTGACATCGTTCGGCCTGACTAAGGCTTTTCCGCCGGCAGCAGGACGAGCGCTATCTGCTGCTCGACCGCGCCGGGCAGCCGTGACACCCGCACAATGCGGGCTGGCGTCTCCGCGGCCGAAGCCCACCGGCCTCCCAAGCTTCCGGATGGCAGGGCCACGTGCACAGTGTCGCCGAGGGTGTAGATGCGCGTCGTGCAGAACGACAGGCCTTCGTCGGAGACGTCATCGGTCATTGTCTCCTCGGGCCAGGGCGAGTCCGGCGGGCGGACGCGGATCGGCAGGGCCAGCGGGACGCGCTCGCGCCTGCGTCGTTCACGGGCAAGTTGGGGATGGACCTCTTCTGCGGAGCCCGCGTTCCGGTGGCTGTGACGCGCCTGGAATTCGATGCCGACCAGATGGCCGCCGGTCGGGGTGGTCTTGACGCGCGCGATGCGCGCCGGCGTCTCCGGCTGCGTCAGCGGAAGCGTGGAGTCAAACGGAAACGTCACCCAGAGGTGCGCTCGAATCGGGCAGGGATCCCGGCGGTGGATCAGCAGCCCGCCGCGGCAGACATCGAGGGTCTCGGCGACCTCGGTGGTTTGGCCCAGGGGCGTAGGCCAGCGCAGCCGGACCGGAAAGTTCAGTTGCGCACGAGGGTGCCGCCGCTGTTCTTTGATGCGGGTGGGCGCCACGCTGGTCTCGATCGGCATCGTTGCTGCGATTGAGCCATCTTAGTCGTCGCCCTCGGTCGGGTCAAAAGCAAACCGCCGCGGTTGTGCGCTGCCGCACAAACGGGAATACGCGGCTCCGGTGCGCGCCCGGATGGTGCCGGAGGCCCGGGCGCTCGCTCGACGGCCGCAATTCTCGTTGCGCTTTGCCGGCTTCGATGCTAGCTTTGGCGCAACCTGGAACGCCCTTCCGGGGGAGCGATGGGAAATGGAATTGAGCGCCGCGCATCGCGGCGCTTCACAATGAACCTGCCATTGTTGGTGCGCACCGCCGGCCCGAACGGCGCGGTTGAGCAGCGCGGGCAAACCCGCGACGTCAGTTTTCGCGGGCTGTACTTTATGATCGAAGCCCGCGTGGAGCCTGGCAACGAGATCGAGTTCATCCTGACATTGCCCAAGGAAATCACCCAGGCTGGCGACGTCCACATCCGCTGCTTCGGGCAAGTGGTGCGCGTCGAGGAGCAGAACGGGAGCCGCGGCGTCGCCGCCCGCATCGAGCGCTACGAATTCCTGCCTGCCCCGGCCTGACCGGGCGCAGCCGGGAGCTCCCGCGACCTGACGTCTCCGCCCAAACGCAGTAGAATAGTCGTTCGCAGCCAGTGCCCGGAGGATCTATGTACCACTACGATGCCAAAGCGGCGCTCGAAGAGCTGAAGGAAGACGCGGTTTTGCCGCATCCCGTTCGCCTTCGGGACATGATCATGCGCACCAAGCTCGATGCGGGCCACGCGCTCGATTTGAACCGCGAGTTCCAGAACTACCTCTCCCACTTCGGCGAGACCCAGAAGATCGCCCGCGATATCCTGGAGAAGCTGGCCGTGGGCGAACCGAAAACTTCCTGAGTGCCTCCTGCCGCGGGCATGAAAACGCTGCGCCGCGTCCTCATCCTCTCCGCGTCTTCCGGCGCAGGCCACGTGCGCGCCGCCCAGGCGCTCGAAAAAGCCTTTGGGGCGCGAGGCGACTGCGCTGTCGAGCACGTGGACGCGCTCGACTATACCAGCAAGTTGTTCCAGAAAATCTATAACGAGGCCTACATCGCCCTGGTCCGCCGCACCCCGGGCCTGATGGGCCTGCTCTATGACCGCGCCGATCGGCCCTGGCGCCATCTTTCGCGCCGGCTGGCGCTCGACCGGCTGAATACCGGGCCGATGATCCGTCTGCTGCGGCGCGTCCAGCCGGATTTGTGCGTGGCCACGCATTTTCTGCCCGCGGAGATCATTGCCTGGCTGAAAGATAAGCGGAAGATCCGGGCGCGGCACGTCATTGTCGTCACCGATTTCGACGTCCACGCCATGTGGCTCTGCCGGACGGTGGACCGCTACTGCGTCGCCGTGGACGAGGCGGCGGAATACCTGGCGCGCATCGGCGTGCCTCGCCACGCGCTGCGCGTCACCGGCATCCCCATCGACACTGTCTTCGCCGAGCCCAAGAGCCGCCGCGAGGCGCGCCGCCGGCTCGGGCTGGACCCGGATCGCACCACGCTGCTCGTCTCCGCCGGGGGCTACGGCGTGGGGCCGATCGAGCGGCTGGTTGCGGACTTGCTCGCGCTCGGGCGGCCGTGGCAGATTGTGGCGGTCGCAGGCAGGGCCGAGCAAGTCCGCGAGCGGCTGACCGTGCTGGCGCGTCGCGCCACAAAGCTGCGCGATGCTGCAACGCGCCTGCACGTGGTGGGCTTTACCGATGCGATGGACGAGTGGATGGCCGCCGCGGACTTGCTGATCGGCAAGGCCGGCGGGCTTACCGTTTCGGAGGCCCTGGCTCGCGACCTGCCCATGGCCATTATCCAGCCGATCCCCGGCCAGGAGGAGCGCAACGCCGACCACCTGCTCGAGCGCGGCGCCGCCATCCGCTGCAACAACCTGCCGGCGGCGGCGTGGAAGATTGCACGCTTGATGGACGACCCGGCGCGCCTGGCACGGATGGGCGTGGCGGCCCGCGCCATGGCGCGTCCTCGCGCGGCATTGGAAATCGCTGCCGACGCCCTGGCACTGCTCGACTGAGAATAGAAAAGGGAATAGGGGAAATGGCAGAACGGCAATCGCGAGCCCACCTCGGTGGCGATCGAGGCCTCTTCAAGGTTCGCTATTTTCCATTTTTCAGTTTCTGTTCTGGCGGTGAGTGAATCGAAAGGGATCACCAGACATCTACTTCCCCATGCCCCGTCAGACGCTGCTGATCGATGCCGACGACACGCTGTGGGAGAACAACGTCTTCTTCGAGCAGACGATCGAGACATTTATCTCACTGGTCGAGCCGTTCGGCTATGCTCGGGACTATGCCCGCCGCATCCTGAACGAAACAGAGCGGCGCAACATCCGCCAGCACGGCTACGGCGTGCGCAGCTTCGGCCGGTCGCTCGAGGAGACCTACCTCAAGCTCGCCGGGCACATGGCCCGGCGGGAGACGGTGGCACACGTGACGCAGATGGTCGCCGAGCTCGAGCGCACCCCGCCCCATATCCTGGACGGCGTGCCCGAGACCCTGTCCTATCTGGCCGGGCGCCACCGGCTGATCCTGTTCACCAAGGGCGAACCGGCCGAGCAGGCGGCCAAGGTCGAGCGATCCGGCCTGCAGGGATTTTTCGAGGCCATTGAGATCGTGGCGGAAAAGGATGTGGCCACCTACAAGAGACTGGTGAACCAGCACCGCATCGTAAAGTCCCATGGCTGGATGGTTGGCAACAGCCCCCGCAGCGACATCAACCCGGCGTTGCAGGCGGGGCTGAACGCCGTCTTTATCCCGCACCATGCCACCTGGGAGCTGGAGCATTCCGAAGTGCAAAGCGGCGCGGGCAAGCTGCTGATCGTTGCGAGTTTTCGCGAGCTGCGCGAGCATTTTTGATTTGAATCTGACCTTCTTTCTGAGTCCGCCGGAGACGGACGAAAGAATCTCTCTTCGCGGAGGGATGCTTCGGTCGCCACGGCGACCTCAGCATGACACGGAGTCTTGCACGCAAGGAGGAGAATTCTTGGATTGGCGCAGCGAATGGTTTGAATTCGACGACGTTGCCTACCTGAACGCGGCGGGACAGTCGCCGATGCCGCGGGTCGCGGTGCATGCCGTGCAGAAGGCGCTCGAATGGAAAAAATATCCGCACCAGTTGCCCGACGCCGCCTATTTCGGGCTGCCCGATCGCATCCGGGCGCTCGTGGCACAGCTGATTGGCGGCCGGCCCGAGGAAGTTGCGCTTACCACTGGCGCCAGCGGGGGCCTGGCCGCCGTGGCTGCTGGTTTGGACTGGAAGCCGGAGGATGAAGTACTGCTCGCCCGCGGCGAATTCCCTGCACACTTCTCCACCTGGATGCCGCTCGGCAACGCGGGCCGCCTGCGGGTTCGAGTCATCGAACCGTGTGGCCGGTTCCTTACCGCCGACGATTTCATCGCGCACATCGGCCCGCGCACGCGTCTGGTCTCCACCAGCCTGGTGGGATTCGACGACGGCGCACGGCTCGACGCGACGCGGCTGGCCCGGGCCTGCCACTCCGCCGGCGCGTATCTGCTGCTCGACGTCAGCCAGTGCGTCGGCGCGATGTCGATCGAGGTTGGCGGGCTGGGCTCCGACTTCTTGGTTTCAGCGGGCTATAAGTGGCTGCTGAGCCCCTACGGCACCGGGTTTTTCTGGGCCCGCGGCGATCTGATCGAGCGGATGCGCGTCGGGCCGTTCTACTGGATGGCGCTCGAGGGCGCCGCCGAATTCCACACCCTTCCGCTCCACCAATGGAAGCTCGCGCCGGGCGCGCGCCGCTGGGATTCGCCCGAAACGGCCAGCTTCCTCAACCTGGCGGCGATGGAGGCTTCGCTCGAGTTCCTGCTGCGCGTCGGCGTGGAGACCGTCTGGGAGCACAACCGCTGGCTGGCTGCCGAGATGATCGAGCGGCTGCCGCTTGACCGCTGCGTGCTGGCGAGCCCCGGCGACCCGGAGGCGCGCGGCCCGTATGCCTGCATCGCGGCGCGCTCGCCGGAGAAGACCGCGGCGCTTTACCAGAAGCTGCGCGAAGCCCAGGTCATCGTCAGCCTGCGGGAGGGAGCCCTGCGCGTCGCCCCGCACCTGTACAACACCGCGCGCGATATCGACCGCTTGCTCGCCGTGCTGGCGGTCTAAGGAGACAGCTAGGTGAACGCCAAACTCGCAAATCCGTCCGGACCCCCCTGCGCCCTTCCGCAAGATCGCCGTGATGGGCGCGGGCGCGGTCGGCTCTTATTTCGGCGGGATGCTGGCGCGGGCCGGAGCAAGGGTGACGCTGATCGGCAGGCGCGCCCACGTCGAAGCGATCGCCCACGATGGACTCTTGATCGACAGCATCCATTTCCAGGAGAGGATCGCGGTGGCGGCTTCGACACAGGCCGACGCGGCGCGCGATGCGGAACTCGTGCTGTTTTGCGTGAAGACGACTGACACGGATGCGGCCGCTCGCGCGCTCGCGCCTCACCTGCCCGCAGGCGCGATTGTCGTGAGCCTGCAAAACGGCGTGGACAACGTCGAGCGCATCCGTGCCGCTTCAGGCATCGAAGCCGTGCCCGCGGTGGTCTATGTGGCCACTGCCATGCCGGCTGCCGGACAGGTGAAGCACGGCGGCCGCGGTGATCTGGTGATTGGCTGGCCGCAGGGTGGTCCGGTCGGCGCCGGCCGGAGCAACGACGATCTGGAGCGCGTGGCGCGGTGCTTCGCCGGTGCCGGCGTGCCCTGCCGAATTTCGGAAAACATCGAGGGCGAGTTGTGGACAAAGCTGGTTTGGAACTGCGCTGGCAACGCGCTCACTGCGCTGGCGCGCTCGAGCTACGGCCAGGTAGCGCGGAATGAACTGGCGCGAGATCTGCTGGCGGCCGCCGCCAGCGAAGCGATCGCTGTGGCCCGAGCCGCCGGGGTGGATTTGCCGCCGCTCGATCTGGTCGCGGCGGGGGTCAAGATGGCGAAGGACCTCGGCGACGCCACCTCGTCCACGGCGCAGGATATTGCCCGCGGCAAGCGCACCGAGATTGACGCGCTCAACGGTTACGTCGCCCGTCGCGGCGCCGAACTCGGCGTGCCCACTCCGGTGAACCACACCCTGTTCGCGCTGGTCAAGCTACTGGAAGAAAATCTCGGTGGCGGGAGAAGCGCTTTAACAAGCTCCGAGTAGCCGCGGGCGTCAGTAGAGTGGCGCGACGGCCCGGAAAGGGATGTGGACGATGGCCTCGAGTTCTACCGGCGCGCCCTTGCGTTCCGCCGGGCGGAATCTCCAACGCGCCAGCGCTTCCATCGCATTGGTGTCCAATTCCGGCTCGATCCCCCTGACCAACTGGATGCTGTCCACCGAACCGTCCCTGCGGATGACGGCGTAGAGCACCACCTCGCCCTCCACTTTGGCGCTCGCGAGCAACGGCGGATACTTGGGGTCAACCTTGCGCAGCGGCACCGGCCCGGTCAGATCGCCGGAGGTGCCGGAGTGTTTGGGCTGCTCTTCGTCCTGCCGCATTTCAGCGAAGCTCAGGATCCAGCTCCCAGTGGCGCTCGCCAGGTTCGGCATGTTCACGTGCAGCGTGTAAACCCGCTTGGGCCCGAAAATCTCTTCCGGTGAAGCGCCCGGCTTGAGGCGATCGAAACCCGGCGCGGGAGACCTGCGCAACGGCTCGGGCGACGCAGGGCGCGGTGTAGGCGAGCTCGACGGCCCGGGGCTTCCTCCACCCGGACCGCCCAGGCCCGACGATGAAGAAACCGCATTGGGACTCCCGCCCGTGATGCTCACTCCGGGCGGACCGCCTCCGTTGCCCGGCTGCGTTCCTCCGGCCCCGCCGCTTCCGCCGGGGCTGCCCGGGCCGCCGCCCGAGTTTCCGGAGGCGTCGGCTATCCCATTCGGCGAACCGCCGGGCGCGCCGGGTTGCGTGCCCTCGGGCGAAATGGAGATGCGCGATGTCAGGTTGCCTGACGGCAATGGAAGATTCGGCACAGGCGGCGCCGGCGAAGAGGAAATCGCGACCAGCCGCCGCACGCCCGGATCGCTGGGGCCCACGTTCGGGCCGACGTTCGGAGCGGGCGCCTCCTGTCCTGCCTGCCGCGGGCCGGTGCGGGGAACAGAGGTCGCCGGGACTCTTAGCTGGGGTTTCGGGAATGTCATCGTGCTCGAAGCGATGTTCAATTCGCCCGCCTGCTGTTCAAGGTTCGGCACCTCGGGCAGAGGCAGCTCCGACGCCGGGCGCACACGCGGCCTCTTAGGGCGCAGCTTGGCCAGCACCGCCAGGTTGATCTGAAGTCGCGGTCGGGCGGGTTGCGATGCGTCGGCCCACTGCACGATGTTGGGAATCTGCGGGAGGATCTTCGGCGGATCGGGCGGCGCATCCGGCTGGATCAGGGTTTGCCGGGGATGCGTCGGAATCTTCGGCGCTGAGATGATGGTCTGCCGCGGGTGGTAGGCGTCAGCGCCGCGGCGCGGCACGGGCTTGTTCGGCTCGCCGGGCGGGCTGGGCCTTGAGGGCGGCCCGTCAGGGCTCACCTGCGGGAGATCGCGGATGGGCCCGTACCAGGTAACTTCAATCTGCGGCATGGTGAGTTGTGCCTGGGAGGTCGAACCCTTCCAATAATGTGGAAGAGGAATGAAGATCAGGACGATGTGCCACAACGCCGAGGCGACCAGCGCTCGCTTGGGCCACGGCGCCCGCACCCAGGAGTCGCGGAAATACGGGCCGCCCAGGAAGCTGCTGGGCGCTCTCGGTCCGCCCAAGACGGCCCGGAGGCTGCCGGAAAGATTCCGCCGGCGAGACTCCCACGTTACCGCCAGCTGGGGGTCTCGAAGCCGGTAGTCCGGCAAACGACTGATGGCAGCAAGCATAAAGACCCAATTATACCCGGCACGTAGGGTGCCATGGAAATGGCTTGCCGGGTGGGGTTCAATTTGCCACGATATCCGACTGGGTTTTCCGGTTCGGGCCCTCGATCTGTAGCCTTCTCGGAAGGTTCGGAGAACGGCGATCTTCAGAACGGTTCGAGGCCCGCTCCGAGGGATTGGTTGGATGGGCCTAGTCAAACGAATCGGAAGCAAGATGCGGCGCATACCACGATGGCTGAACATACTGCTGATTGCGACCGCAGTGGTCGCAGTGGCGGGACTCGTACTACCCAATTACCTGGACGTGGACCGCTATCGCACGCTGATCGCCGGCGTGATTGAGAACAAGACCGGACGCAAGGTCACCATCGGAAAGATACGCGCGCGCCTGCTGCCGAGCGTCGGTTTCGTCGTGGAGGATTTCCACCTGGGCAATCCGCCAGGCATGGCCGAGGGAGATGTGCTCTCGGTCGAGGCCATCCGCGGCCACCTGGCCCTTGGCCCGCTCCTCCGCCGGGAGTACCAGTTGAGTTCAGTCGAGCTGGTGCGGCCGAAGATCGTGCTGCTCGAAGATGACCGCGGCCAGACCAACTACGGCACGTTTTCGAAGACCCGAACCGCCTCAGGTGCCGCCTCGCGAGCGAGTCAGAAAGCTGCAGGGACCTCCAGGGCGCCCGATTCCGCCATCCCCAGCGCACTCGCTCAGATCGATAGCATCAAGCTCACCGACGCCGAAGTGATTCTGGGCCGGCTGCCGCCGAACGCTCGCGACGCGCGTACCCTAGTTCCGACTTTGCGCGCGAAGAACATCCGCGCCCAACTCAATCACGTGACCCTGGACCCGCTGCAGCCCAAGCAGTGGGGGGCCGATGCCCGCTTGGCCGGCATCCTGCTCGAGCTCGCCGGATGGAAAGCCCCGGTCGAGTTTCGCTCGGGCAACCTGCAGCTTCGCGACGGCCGCATCGAAGCCGATTTCCGCCTGGCGCTGGGCAAGGCGGGAGAGTTGAAGGGCAACCTGCACATCGCAGACATCGAGCGGGCGGTGGCGAATTTCGAGTTGAGCGCAGCGCAGCTCGATTTCGACCAATTGGTCGCCCTGCGGACCGAGACGCCCGGGGGTGCGCGGCCTGCTCAAGGGCCCAGCGAGCGGCTGGCCCAGGGTCGCTTGTCTGCTGAGCACATTCGCTCACATCCCTACACCGCCGGCAACACCGCCGCTGAGGTCCGCCTCTTCACTGACCGACTCGAACTCTGGCCGATCACCGTCCAACTCTATGGCGGGATGCTCCAGGTCTCGGCGCGCGTTGACCGCAGGCAGGCGCCCGAGCGGTTTTCCTCCAATGTGCAAGTCCACAACCTGGATGTGGGGGCGCTGCTGGCAGCTTCCCCTGCTACCCGCGGCAAACTTTCCGGAACAGGTGAGTTGAACCTGCAACTGTTCGGTGCGCTCACCAACGAGTGGCGGAAAGAGCTTTCGGGCAAGGGGCAGTTCACGATCCGCAACGGCCGGCTGCCGGGCGTCAACTTGAGCGGCGCTCAGGAATCGCTCGCCAAGCTCACTGGGATGAGCGGCGAGACGCCTTTCAGCCTCATCCAGGGTGACTTGGGGATCGGCCAGGGGCGAGTCGCGAGCCGGCAGATCCACATGGACTCGCCCCACGGCATCGTCAACATGCATGGGAGTTGCAGCCTCGACGGCGCACTCGAGTACGACGGGCAGGCCGTGGTCAACCCGGGCGGCTCGGGTGCAGGCGGAGCCCTCGGAGACATCCTCGGCGGCATCCTCCAACGCGAGGTCGGGCGGGTGACCGTGCCGTTCTCGATCCGCGGAACGCTTCAGGATCCCAAGATTCAGCCCGGCCGCGGCGGGCCACGCGTCGAATCGTCCTCACCGGCATCGCAGCCCGCTCAGACGCAGTCGCAGAAGCGCAAAAGCATCATTGATATCTTCCGCCGCCCGTAGCCGCGCCTGGCGCTATGCCGCCAGCGCCAGCCGATAAAAACTCAGCGCCGCGTCGCCCTGCTCGATCACGCGCATGCGCTCCAGCTGCGCCATTCGCTCCGGCAGCGCTGTGCGTTTCGCGTGCTCGACGATCACCCGGCCGCCGGGGGTCAGCAGCGGCGAGCGATCGAGAAAATCAAGCGCGCGCTCGTACTCGTTGGCCTGCGCATATGGCGGGTCAAGAAACACCAGGTGCGCGCGCATGCGCCGTGCCGCAAGCCATTCCATCCCGCGGACCGCGTCGGTGGCCAGGATTTCCGCTCCGGTGGCGATTCCGAGCGCCTGGAGATTCTTGCGGATCAACGAAGCTGCCGCGGCGTGCTTTTCGATGAAGATCACTTCGCGGGCACCGCGGCTGAGCGCTTCGATGCCCACGGCGCCCGTGCCGGCATAGACGTCCACGAATACGGCTCCTTCGATGGTTGGCCCCAGGATATTGAACAAGGTCTCGCGCAGGCGGTCGCTGGTCGGTCGCAGGGCCAGCCCGCGGAGGCTCTTCAGTGCCCGGCTGCGGTATTTGCCGCCCACGACGCGCATCGCTTAGCCCACCGTGGCGAGCTGGTAGCGCCGCTGCCACTTCGGCCCGAGATAATCGAGCAGCCGCTTCAGCTCCATGGCCGCTTCGGCGGCCCTTTGGGGCGCGGGTGCGGTGGCTGCTGCCGCCGTTCCCTGCGGGAGCGTCTCCGACGCAAGAGCCGCACCAGCCTCGAGCTCGCCGGTGCCTGCGGCCACAAGCGCGAAGGCCTCGCGCCGGGCCCAGTCGAGCAGTTCACGGTCGCGCAAAGGGTTGGCGAGATGAAAGCCCAGCTCCCCGTGCTGACGCGTGCCGAAGAATTCCCCCGGCCCGCGGAGTTTCAAGTCAATCTCGGCGATCTCGAAGCCGTTGGCCGTGCGCACCATGGTTTCCAGGCGCTCCCGAGCATCTTCAGTCAGCTCTTTCGGCGCCACCAGCACGCAGCGCGACTTGTCTTGGCCGCGCCCGATCCGCCCGCGGAGCTGGTGGAGCTGCGCCAGGCCGAACCGTTCGGCGTGCTCGATCACCATGGTGGTGGCGTTAGGCACGTCCACGCCGACTTCAATTACGGTGGTCGAGACCAGCACCTGGATCTTGCCCCGCCGGAAGCCCTCCATCACGTTTTCTTTCTCCTCGCTGCGCAGGCGGCCATGAAGCAGCCCCAGCCGCAGTCCGGGGAAAACGGTTTTCGAGAGCCGCTCGTACTCGACCATCGCTGCCTTCAGCTCTTTTCTCGATTCCTCGATCACGGGATAAACGATGTAGCTCTGCCGGCCACGCGCAGTCTCGCGGCGAAGAAACTCCCACACGCCAGGCAGGTGCTCCTCGGTGGTCCAACGGGTCTCGACCGGCGGGCGTCCGGGCGGCATCTGGTCAATGATGGAGTTATCGAGGTCGCCGTAGAGCGTGAGCGAGAGCGTCCGGGGAATCGGCGTCGCCGTCATCACTAGAACATGCGGGGAGACGCCTTTTGCGACTCCTTTTTCGATCAATTGCTTGCGTTGGAGCACGCCGAAGCGGTGCTGTTCGTCCACCACCACCAGACCCAGGCGGGCAAAATCCACGCCCTCTTCGATCAGCGCATGCGTGCCGACGACAAACTGCGCCGCGCCCCGCCGCACGCGTTCCCGCGCCGCTTTTTTCTCCGAGGATTTGAGCCCGCTGATCACCAGCTCAACGGCATAGCCGACGCGCCCAAAGATCCTGCGCGCTGCCAGGTAGTGCTGCACGGCCAGGATCTCGGTGGGGGCCATCAACGCTGCCTGGCAGCCGTTTTCAATGGCAATCGTCGCCGCTTCCAGCGCGACGATGGTCTTGCCGCTGCCCACGTCGCCCTGCAGCAGTCGGTTCATCGGCACCGGCCGCTCCAGATCGGCACCGATCTCGGCGAGCACGCGCTTTTGCGCCGCAGTGGGTTTGAACGGCAGGATGCGCTTCAGCGCCTCGCGGATGCGCTCCTCGCGCACGCGCAGGGCGATGCCGGCTTGCTGCCGCGCCTGCTGCCGGCGCAGGGCCAGGCCGAGCTGGTAAAAGAAAAACTCCTCGAAGATCAGCCGCTGGTGTGCGGGCGAGCGAAACGCATTGAGCGTTTCGACGCTTTCCGTTCGCGGGGGGAAGTGGGCATAGGTGAGAGCGTCGCGGCGCGACGGGAAGCAATAGCGATTGAGGAGCGCCGCCGGCAGCGGGTCCTGCAGGCCGGCATCCAGGTTGGCCAGTGCCGCGTAGATCACCCGGCGCAGCGTGCGCGAGCCGATGCTGCCAATGGCCTCGTAAATCGGCACGATGCGGCCCACCTCGGTGGAATCGGCGGCGCCCGAGCCCAGCAGCTCGTATTGCGGATTGATCATCTCCAGACGAGCGGGCCGGTAAGGGTCCAGCTCCACCTTGCCGTACAGCACGATGCGCTGGCCGGCTTTGAACCGGCCCTCGAGGTAGCCGCCATGGAAAAACTTGCAATGCAGCACGCCGGTCGGGTCGCGCACCATCAGGTGGTAAACGACGTTGCGGCTGCGGGTGAATCGCACCACGCCGCCGCTGACCACCTCAGCCTGCAAGGTGTAGGTGCCGCCGGGCTGGATTTCGCGGATCGCAGCGAAGCGCATGCGGTCTTCGTAGCGGAAGGGCAGGTAGCCCAGCAGGTCTTCCACGGTGCTGATGCCGCGCTCGGCCAGCAGCGCGGCCCGCTGCGGCCCCACGCCCTTCAGGTACATGACCTCGCTCGAGATAGCCGCCTTCATGGACTTCTTTATACCATCGCCCCGCCGGGCCAATTTCGTATACTTGCGCTGGGTGCCTGCGTATAGATAGAGTGTGCCGCGCTTCCTGCCGCCCCGGCGGGATTTTCCAAGGCGCGCCGCCTCTGTCCGCACGATTCTGGTGTATGTGTGGCGGATGCTCGGAAGCCTTTGTGGAGGAAACTGTGGGGGAAGACCGCTTAGAAGCGAAGGACATCAGGGTCCTGGTGCTCTGGATTCTGGCGGGCCTTTTGGGCGCAGGTGTGGCGTTCAAGTATTTCTTCCAGGCGTTTCCTGAAGCCTCGGTGGATTTCCGCGTCTCGCGCCCCGCAGCGCTGGAGGTGGCGCGCAATTTCCTCACGGCGCAGGGCCAGAAACTCGACGGCTACCAGTCCAGCATTGTCTTTCGTGTGGACGATAACGCCAAGACCTACCTTGAGCGCGAGGTGGGCCTCGAGCAGTCCAACCGCCTGATGGCTTCCGAGGTCAGCGTGTGGTACTGGGATGTCCGCTTCTTCCGGCCGGGCCAGAAGGAAGAGTTCAAGTTGCGCGTCAGCCCGACGGGGCGCCTGGTCGGGACCACGCACGTCCTCGAGGAGGCCCGGGAAGGCGCGCAACTCGACCGCAAGGAGGCACTCACCACCGCCGAGGCGTTTCTGGTGACGCGCTACCGCGCCAACCTGGCGGCGTACGACTTCCTCCCCGAGGAGGCCAACTCGACTGAGCGGCCCAAGCGGCGCGACTGGAGCTTCACCTGGGAGCGCCACGGCTTCAAGGCCAAGGACGCGCCGTACCGGCTGCGGGTCACGGTGCAGGGTAACCAGGCCGATGGCTGCGAAGAGTTTCTTAAGGTGCCTGAGGCCTGGGAGCGCGACTACCAGCGCCTGCGCTCGAGCAACATCTTTTACGAGTACATCGCCCTAGTGCCCTACGCGCTTTTCCACGGCGCGCTGCTGTGGGTACTTTTTGATCTTGGCCGCCGCGGTCAGATCCGCTGGCGCAGCGCGCTCAAGCTCGGCGTGGTGTTGGCGGTGTTGTTCTTCGCGATGTTCGCCAACCAGTGGCCTCTCTCCCGCGCCGGCTACGACACCAATTCCTCCTACGCCGGCTTCTTCCTGAGCAAGATGTTCCTTGCCGCTCTCTTGGGTGTTGGCGTCGGCCTGCTCGTGGCGCTGACCATGGCCGGAGGCGAGCCCCTCTATCGTCGCAACCAGCCCGACCAGCTCCGGCTGGGCGCCATGTTCAGTTTGCCCGGCATCCGCTCGAAGGAGTTCTTCCGCTCCTGCGTGATCGGCCTGGCCATGGCGGCCGCGCACATTGGTTTTGTGGTGTTGTTCTATCTGGTGGGTAAAAAATTCGGCGTCTGGGCGCCGCAGGACCTGAACTACACCAATGTCGTCAGCACGGCGATCCCCTGGATCTTTCCTTTGACCATCGGGGTCTACGCGGCGACCAGCGAAGAGTTTCTCTTCCGCTTGTTCGCCATCCCGATGCTGCTGCGCTTTACGGGGTCTCGCTTCCTGGCCGTCGTCATCCCGGCGTTTGTATGGGGCTTTTTGCACAGCACCTACCCGCAGCAGCCGGGCTACATCCGCGGTATCGAGGTTGGTGTGATCGGCATCGTCGCCGGGGTAGTGATGCTCCGCTGGGGAATTCTAGCGACTCTGGTTTGGCACTACACTGTGGACGCGCTGTTGATCAGCCTCTTCCTGCTGCGCTCGGGGAGCCTCTATTTCCGCGTCTCGGGCGCTGTGGTGGGCGCGGCTGTATTGATTCCCCTGGCGATCTCTGGAGTGTTTTACCTGACGCGGCGCAGCTTCGAGGCCGAGCCGGCGCAACTGAACCGCGCTGAGCCGCTCGTAGAACCCCCTGAGGCTCCTGCGGCGTCCGCCGCGGCCGAGCCCACCGGCGCGGCATACCAGGCGCTCGCGACGAGCACGCTTGGGGTTGCGTTTGGCTGCGGGGCGCTCGGCATCCTGCTCCTGGTGGGGGTGAAGGCCGAGAGCATCGGCGACTTCGTCCGCTTTGGAGTCAACGCCCGCCAGGCCGCCGCAAAGGCCGATGAGGTCCTTCGGCAACGCAAGCTCGACCCAGCCAGCTTCAAGCGGGCAACCCAGTTCGCGAATCGCTTCGATGAATACGCCAACGAATACCTGCGGCGGCAAGTGGGCATCGCCGGCGCGAACCGGCTTTACCAGGAAAAGGTGCCGTCGGCCTTTTGGAGGGTGCGCTACTTCCGCGATTCCCAGAAGGAAGAATACGCGGTCATCCTCCGCACCGACGGCGCGCTGCAGGCTGTGCGCCACGAGCTCGAAGAAAAAGCCCCTGGCGCAAACCTGACCAAGGAAGAAGCACAGGCCCATGCCGAGGCCTACCTGCGCGAGGAGAAGAAGGTGGACCTCGGCAAATGGAAACTGGTCGAGGCCAAGTCGGAAAAGCACCCGGCGCGTACGGACCACACCTTGACCTGGCAAGAAATCGAATCCATCGGCACCGGTCCGGCGGCCGACGCTGCGCACGTGCGCATGGAGCTTCAGGTTCAGGGCGATGAAGTCTCCGGCTACCGCGTATTCGTGAAGCTCCCGGAAGCCTGGGAGCGCCGACAGACCGAAGAGACCTTTACCATCATCCTTCAGTCTATCGGCCGGATTGTCTTCTTTGCAGCCCTGGGAGTGACCGCTCTGGTGATTTTCTTCAAGAACCTGAAGCAGCCCGCAGCGGCCGGCGTACCTTGGCGGCGGATGGCACGGTGGGCGACGTGGGGCCTGCTGGCGGCCGCAATTATCCGGATCAACGTCATGCCTCTCGTGCTGGCGAACTATCCCACACAGTTCCCGTTCAAAACGTTTATCACCATCGTTGTGATCTCGGATTTTCTGATTGTGGCTTTCGTCTATTCGGCTCTGTTCTTCCTGTTCGGGCTGGCGTGGTTTTTCGTGTCGCGGGTTTTCAGCAGGAAGCGCATGCCGTCCTGGAGCGGCATGCCTGCGGCCTATTACCGCGACGCTTTCTGCCTCGCCCTGTGTGGCACCGCCGCGATGCTCGGTTTGAGTCGGCTCCCGTATCTGATCGGACGCGTCTGGCCGACCGCTCATCGGGCTTTGGAGGCCAGTCTTCCCACCGGCTTCGATACCTATCTCCCGGCTCTGCAGGCGATCGGGCAGGCCGTCGCCGGCGCGCTCTCGGGCGGCCTGTTCCTGGCCGGCTACATCGCCCTGGCCGCGGGGTTCATCGCCGGCTATGTCCGGCAGAAGTGGATGCGGGTGGGTGTCGCCTTGCTTGTTGCCGTCGCCCTGGCAGGAGACTGGGGCAGCCCCGCCGACTTCGCCCAGCAAGTTCTGGTGCAGCTCATTATCCTCGGGGTGTTGTGGTGGGGCGTCATTCGAGTGGTGCGGTTCAATCTGCTCGCCTATTTTCTGGTTGCGGCCACGGTGACACTAATCGGCGCCGCCACTCGGCTGTTGCAGCAGCCGAACCCCTTCTTCCGCGCCAACGGGTACGCAGTCGTCGGGGCAGCGCTGGCATTGCTGGCTTGGCCCCTGGTGGCGTGGCTTCGCGCTCCCGCAGCCCGCGATTCCATGGCGGGCCCTGCCGGGCCGGCGGCCTAGCGCGCTCTGCCGGAAAGGCGCTTGGAGAGACGCCTGCCGATGTCGTTTGACCCTGCTACCAGCTCCGGACAAGCTCCCACTCACCACGGGTTCCGACCCCCGAAGACGCACGCCACGCAACGATCGCGCCGGTGGGCCGAATCTCTCCTGGCGATTCTGGGTGGCAACGTCGTTTTTCTTCTGCTTGAGCCTCATCTTCCTGCGTCTCTACAGCATCAGACATTCCGTGTGGACTGGGGGTTGGGGCTGGATTTTCTCCTGTGCGCGGTGCTCTACGGCGTGATTCGTTGGGCGCGCATCCGGCGGCCGGGGTGACTTGTTGGCGTCAGGCCGCAGCGGGCGCGGCACTGCAAGCGCTTCTCCTCCCGATTCCAGAACGGATATGGAAAACGGGAGGCGGTTGCTCACCCTTTTTATGCCTGGGCGTCTAAATCGAGTGAATCCCGACGGCCCCAAAACGTTGGGGTGCGCAAATCGCACCGGGATACGAGCGCTCCAGAAGCGCGGTGAAAAATCGAGCTCGACGATTCAAAGGACCCTAGAAAGCAGACATGCCGCTCACGGGATTGGCCATAGCGTTGCCAGGGGATGGAAGCCTCGCGAGTTGTGGTGAGCACACCCGGACAACAGGGAGAGCGGTGGACGAGCGGACCCTGATCCAGCAGGCGCAGGCGGGCAAGCGCGCTGCCTTCGAAGAGCTCGTACACAAGTACGACCGCGACGTCCTGCGCGTGGCGCTCAACTTGTTGCGCAGCCCGGAAGACGCTCGCGATGTCTATCAAGAAGCCTTCCTGAAAGTGTACAAGAATCTGCACCGCTTCCGCTTTGAGTGCAGCTTTTACACCTGGGTCTATCGCATTGTCACGAATGTGTGTCTTGATCACCTGCGCCGTCGTAACAGCCGTCCCGAGGTGCAGGCGCCGGAGGCTGCGGGCGGGGACGACGCTGCGCCGCAGGATTTCTTCGATCGGCAGCGGGAACATCGCGTCACCTCCGATCCGGAACGCCACCTGTTGGACAAAGAGATCGGCCGGCAAATCGTCGCGGCGATGGGGCATCTCTCGGCCCGCGAACGCGTGGTCTTTGAGCTCAAGCATTATCAAGGGCTGAAGCTGCGTGCCATCGGCGATATGCTGGGCACCACCGAGGAGACAGTCAAGAATTCGCTGTTCCGGGCGACGCGAAAGCTGCGCGCCCGGCTGGAAGGATTGCTGTGAAAGAGGGAAACCCCATGCACGACCCCCGATCCGAAACCAAGACCTGCGAAGACTTCGGGCGCCTCCTGATGCTCTACGTCTGGGAGGAGCTCGACACCGGCGTGCGCGCCGCCGTCGAAGACCACGTCGGCAAGTGCGCCATCTGCGCGGCGGCGCTGGCTGCTGAGCTCCGCTTGCGCCGGGGCCTCGCCGGAGCAGAACAGCCGGCGGAGAAACTGGACCCATCCAGCCGGCTGCTGGCGCAGTGCCGCAGCGAACTCGCAGAAGCGCTGGACGACGCCGGCCAGGCGCCCGCTCGCACGGGCCGGTGGGGCGCATGGCATCCGGCGAGCTGGTTTGTGTTCCACCCGGCGTTGAGCGCGGCCCTGCTGGTGCTGCTGGGGGTGGCCTTCGGTTCGATGGCGCCGCAGTGGTACCGCTCGTACACCTCCCGGCTGCCGGAGACTCCGTTCGTGGTTTCTGCGTCGCCCAAGCTCTCGGAGCAGGATTTGCAAACCATGGGCATCGCCGGCATCAACCTTCTCCCCGACAGCACTTCGGGGTCGCCCAGCGTCGAGCTGCACCTGACCGCCGAGAAGCCCCTTGTAGTGCGCGGCAGCCTGGACGATTCCGACGTCAAGCGCGTGCTCACCTTCGTGGTCCTGAACAGCCAGCGGTTTGACTCGGGCGTGCGATTGGATTCGGTGGACGTGCTGCGGACCCGCTCGGCGGACAAGGATGTCCGCCAAGCGCTTTGCGCCGCGGCCCACCAGGACCGCAACCCGGGCGTGCGCCTGAGGGCGCTCGAGGCCTTGCGTGGCTTCGAGCAGGATGACTCGGTGCGGCAGACGCTGCTCGAGGCGTTGCAGAACGACTCCAACCTCGGGGTGCGCGTCGAAGCGGTCAATTCTCTGCTGGGGGCGCTGCGGGCAGCCGCCGACCAGGGAGGCCGGCTGGACGACCAACGTGTGGTCGAGGTGCTGCGCAACCGCATGGAGAAAGATTCCAACAATTATATCCGTATGCAGAGCGCGGCGGCGATCCGCCAGCTTGGCCCGCGGAAAGTATACTGAGGCCAGAGGGGCCCGCGAATGAAGCAGGATCCGACAATGCGCTGGGCAGGATTTCGGGCTGCGACGCTGGTGGTCGTGGCGGCGCTCGGCGCGCTGGCGGTAACACCGGCGGCCTGGGGGCGCACTCGCCGCGCCAAGGAGCCCACCGAGGGCCCGCGGGTGAAGGAAGAAAAGATTGGCACGGTGACCACCCGCGAAGGCTTGCGGCTGCGCTTGGTCGCCGATCTCGGCGATGTCCGCATCCTGACGCAGAAAACCGACCAGGTGAGCTACAAGGTCCGCATCGAGACCGATTCTCGCGACCCCGACGCGCAGAACCTGCTCCGGCAATACGCGCTGGCGGCCCGCGGCAACGCTGCCGGCGTGCAGTTGACCGGGCAGATGCCCTCGCGTCACTTCCAGGGGCACCTCTGGGTGAGCTACGAAGTGACCGTGCCGCGGAACTACAACCTCGACGTGGTCACCCAGGCGGGCAACATCGAGACGCAGGATATTGCTGGCCGAGTTGTCCTGATTACCTCCGGCGGCAACGTCACCGCCGGGAGCGTGGGTGGCCCGGAGGCCTTGGGGGCTCGACTGGAAACTCAGGGCGGGCACATCACCGTGAAGGAAGTGAACGGCGAACTGCGCGCCATCACCGCCGGCGGCCACATCACCGTCGCCAACGTGCGCGGCGACGCAGTCTTGCGGACCGGCGGGGGCCACATCCGTACCGGGACCATTCAGGGCACCGCACAACTGGACACCGGCGGTGGGAATATCACCGTGCAGCGCACCGGCGCGAGTGTCACTGCCTCGACCGGGGGCGGGCAGATCGACTTTGGCGAGGCGGCGGGCTCGATCCGCGCCCGCACCGGCGGTGGCGGCATCCGTATCCTTCGCGTAGCGGGTCCCACGCAACTGGAAACCGGCGGCGGGAGCATCTTCCTGACCATGGTGGAGGGAGCGGTGCACGCCTCGACCGGCGCCGGCAGCATCACCGCCTGGTTCTGGAAGGAGGGTCTGGCGGAACCCTCCGGGACGTCGAAGGCCCGCAAGGTGTTCGCAGCCTCGCAACTGACCACCGGGCAGGGCGATATCGTGGTGTACCTTCCGCGGGAACTCGCCGTCACCATCGAGGCTATCATCGAGATGGCCGCCGATCATCGCATCGAAGCCGATCCCTCGCTGCCCCTGAAGGTGACCTACTCCGATCCCGGCGCCGCCGGCTCCCGGAACGCCGGGACGGTCCGCGGCGAATGCGCCATGAACGGCGGGGGCGAAGTCCTGCGCTTGAGAACCGCTGGCGGCAACATCCGGCTCAAGCTGGCCGATACTGCCGCGCAGTTGCGCCTGAACCAGCAGCAGATGGAGCAGCTCAAGCGGCGTCTGGAGATGCAGCAGCAGCGCCTGCTCGAACGGCATCGCCAGCAGAAGCCCCAGCCTCAAGCGGAGGGCCAGGACGAGCAGGCGCAGGAAGAAAAGGAGCAGCCGTCCGGCGAGCGGGAGTTCTTCCCGGTGGAAGGATGGGGGCGCAAGCTCGAGGAGTTCTGGCTGGGCGGCGTCAAGGTGGATGCGGACACGCAGCAGCAGAAGCTGGTCCATTCGGTGCGCCCTGTTTATCCAGACGTGGCCCGGCAGGCCGGCATTGAGGGCACGGTGCGGCTGAAGGCCATCATCGCCAGGGACGGCAGCGTCCAGGCGCTCAAGGTGATCTCCGGTGAGCCCGTGCTGGCGAATGCCGCGGTGGAAGCGGTGCGAAAGTGGCGCTACCGCCCCACATCGATGGAGGGCAAGCCAGTGGCCGTAGTCACGACCGTGACCGTGGAGTTTCAGTTGAAGTGACCCAGGCCAGTGCTTCTGTCCCGGCGAGTGATCCCCGACAACCAATCGAGGGGGGCGGGAGGCGGCAGGCGCGTATTCCAACGGGGGTGTGGAGATGCGCAGAGCAGAAGTGGTTGCGGTGGTATTGGCCGCGGCGGCGATTCTGGCCGCGCCATGCCTGGCAGTTGACGAGGTCTTCCAGCAAACCTATCCCTTGCCGGCCGGCGGCAGCTTCGAGCTCCAGAACGTCAACGGCTCGGTCCAGGTGAGTGCCTGGGAGCGCGAAGAGGTCGAAGTGTACGCCAAGAAGACGGCCCGGCAAGACCAGAGCGACCTCAAGCGCGTGGAAATCGAGGTCGAGGCCCGTGCGAATGCGGTCTCGGTGCAGACGCGCTACCCCCAGGACGGTGGCGTCGAGGTCTACGTCGAGTATCACATCCGCGTGCCGCAGCGCGTCCAGCTCCGCCGCGTCGCCACCGTCAACGGCGATGTGCGCGTCTTCGGAGTGGAAGCCGCAGGCGAGCTGCGCTCGGTCAATGGGGATATCGAGGTGTACGACAGCGCCGGCGGCATGAGCGCCCGCACCACCAACGGCAATTTGCGCCTGGAGCTGCGCCTGCTCGAAGCCAGCGGCCCGGTAACGCTCGAGACCGTGAACGGCTCGGTGCTGCTGGCCGTGCCCGCCGGGACCGGCGCGGAGCTCGAGGTGCGCAGCCTGAACGGCGACTTTCGCTCGGAGCTTCCCGTGACTCTGTACAGCTCCAAGGGTCCGCGGGAGTTTCGCGCCCGGCTGGGCGCGAGCGGCGCGCCGCTACGAATTCGGACGGTGAATGGTGGGATACGAGTGGTCGCCCTGCGGCCCGGAGTCTGACGCGGCCGACTGCGGCAAACGAAGTGGAACCTAACGAGGAGGAAGCAATGAGAAAGCATTCGTATATCACTTGGTTGTGTCTGGCGCTGCTGGCCACCGCTGCGGCGGTCCTGGCCGGACCTT
>JBASRK010000067.1:0-7958 GCA_049273775.1 Candidatus Acidiferrales bacterium | reverse complement strand
CTCATATAGCCCGCGCAGCGCGGTCCACGCCCTGCGTCAGCACGGCTACCTGAGCATCCATGCGGCCGTGCGCAACGAAGTCGCGGCCGCCACCCTGGCGGAGATTTTTTACGAAATGGACCGCATGCGCGCCCTGCCGGTGGGCGAAGAGGAGCTCGCCGATGCGCGGAATTATCTGAGCGGCGTCTTCTCCCTCGGCCTCGGCACGCAGGATGGGCTCGCCGGGCAGCTCGCCACCGCTTACCTGAACGAGCTGCCCAAGGACTACCTGGAGACCTACCGCGACAATATTCGCGCCCTCACCGCGGAAGACGTGCTCGCTGCCTCGCGCAGGTATTTTGACTCCGCCAACGCCCAGATCGTGGTCGTGGGCGAACACAAAGACCTCGCCGAACAAGCGGCGCTGTTCGGCGACGTCGAACTCTACGACGCGCTGGGCAATCGAGCGTGAGGAAGCAAAAGAACTAGATGACTATGACTCGGGCGCCCCGATATCTGGCTGCCGTGGCGGCGCTCGCGCTCATCTGCTCTGTGGCGGATGCGGCCGGGCGGGCGGAGAAGCAGCCGCCGGCCAAGCCGCTCGACCTGAACACGGCCACCGTCGACGAGTTCCAGCAATTGCCGGGGATCGGCCCCGTAACGGCAAAAGCCATCGTGCGCTTCCGCACCAAGAGCGGGCCCTTCCGCCGGGTCGAAGACCTGCTCGCCATCCGCGGCATCACCAAACGCAAGCTCGAAAAGCTGCGGCCCTACGTCAGCGTTGCGCCCCCCGCTCCTGCCAGGAAAAGCAGCTAACGAGAAGTCAAGGCTTCGCTTGTCATCCTGAGCGAAGCGAAGGATCCCTCCGAGTGTTGAGTTCGGAGCCACGACGCCAGGTGGCAAGACGTTTAGCGGCGCGCGGATGGAGAGCGGGAGCGCTTCCCGCGAACCTACAAGACCTGGTGAGTCGCCCTGGTCTGTTTGAACGGGATAGGCACTTGGTCGGCGATCGTCAGGCCGTAGCCTTCCAGGGCCACCACCTTGCGCGGGTGGTTGGTGAGTACGCGAATTGTGGTCAGGCCGAGGTCAATCAGGACTTGCGCGCCGATGCCGCTTTCGCGCTGCAGCAGGCGCTGCCGCGCCAGGTCCTGGTCGAGCTGCTCGCGGGCGTGGTAAAGGATGCGCGGCAGCCCGCCCGCGGCGCCCGCCGCCGATTCGATCCCGAACCCCCGGCCGGTGTGGTGCAGGTAGACAAACACGCCGCGGTCTTCGCCGACGATGGCCTCGAGCGACCGCTCGATAATCTCGTGGCAGTCGCAGGTAGTGGCGGCAAACACATCGCCCGTCAGGCAGTGCGAATGGACGCGCACCAGCGGCGGCGGTGCGCCCGCCACGTCGCCGCGCACCAGCGCGATATGCTGCTCGTTATCAATCTCGCTCGCGTAGCCGATCATGCGGAATTCTCCGTACCGGGTGGGCAGACGGGTCTCCGCGATGCGGCGAACATAGCGCTCGTGCTTCATGCGGTAGCGGATCAGCTCGGCCGTGGTGAGCAGCTTCAGATTGTGCGCGCGGCAGAACCCAGCGAGCTGCGGCAGGCGCGCCATCGTGCCGTCGTCATTCATAATCTCGCAGACGACGCCGGCAGGGGTGAGCCCGGCGATGCGAGCGAGGTCCACCGAAGCTTCTGTCTGGCCGGCGCGCACCAGTACGCCGCCTCGGCGGGCTCGCAGCGTATAGACATGGCCCGGCCGCGCCAGGTCCTCGGGACGAGTCTGCGTGTCGGTGGCGGCCAGAATAGTTGTAGCGCGGTCGGCGGCGCTGGTGCCCGTGGTGGTGCCGCGGCGCGCATCGATGGGTTCGCAGAACGGCGTGCCGAACGCCGAAGTGTTCCGCGGCGAGAGCAGAGCCAGGTGGAGCTCCTCGCAGCGGTCTTCGGTGAGCGCCAGGCAGATCAGCCCGCGGCCGTGCTTGGCCATGAAATTGATCGCATCGGGTGTGACCTTTTCCGCGGCCATGGTCAGGTCGCCTTCGTTTTCGCGGTCTTCGTCGTCCACCAGCACAATCTGGCGCCCCTGGCGGATCTCCTCCGCTGCTTCCTCGACAGTGGCGAACCGAACGGGCTCGACGGGCATCTCAGCGACCCCACAGACGGAAGATTTCGTACAGCAGCGCGCCCAGCCCGGCCGCACCCGGAATGGTCACCACCCAGGCCCACACGATTCGCCGCGTAACGCCCCAGCGCACGGCGGAAAGCCGCCGCGTGGCGCCCACGCCTACGATGGCGCCGGTGATTGTGTGGGTCGTGCTCACGGGGATGCCGAAATGGGCTGTGCCCGCCAGCGTCAGCGCGCCCGCCGTTTCCGCCGCAAAGCCTCCGAAAGGGTTGAGCTTGGTGATGCGCTGTCCCATGGTCTTGACCACGCGCCATCCGCCGGACATCGTGCCGCCGGCCATGGCCAGGTGACAGCAAATGATAACCCAGAAGGGCACCTCGTAGCTCTTGAGCAAGCCGCCAGCCACCAGCGCGGTGGTGATTATGCCCATGCTTTTTTGGGCGTCGTTGGTGCCGTGCCCCAGGCTGTAAGCCGCAGCCGAAACCAGTTGCAAGCGGCGGAACCAGCGGTCCACACGCTGCGGCCCTTGGCGGCGCACCAGCCAACTGGTCCCCACCGTGACACTGATGGCGACAACGGTCCCCATCAGCGGAGCTATGAAAATAAAGATCACCGGCCGGATCCAGCCGGAAACGATGATGGCGGCAAAACCCGCCCGGGCCACCGCCGCCCCGCCGTATCCGCCCATCAGCGCATGTGACGAACTCGTGGGCAAGCCCAGCGCCAGGGTGAACAGGTTCCACAGGATCGCGCCTAGCAGGCCGGCGATCAGCACCTTCTCGTTCACCAGCTCGATGTGCACCAGCCCCCGGCCGATCGTCTTGGCCACGGCCGTGCCGAACACAAAAGCCGCCACGAAGTTCCAGAATGCCGCCCAGATCACGGCCCACAGCGGCGTCAGGACTCGGGTCGAGACGACCGTGGCGATGGAGTTGGCGGCATCGTGCCAGCCGTTAGAGAAGTCGAACGCCAGCGTGATCGCCACGATCAGCCCGAGCAGGTGGAAGCTATTCACGAGGCGGCTCCGGGCCAGGACACAAGGGCCCTGGCGCACACCGGCGGCGGAGAAGGTTGCGGTTGGGGGCGCGGCGGCTCACGCGCTTTTCAGCGTGACCGTTTCGATGACGTTGGCGACGTCTTCGCACTTGTCGACCGCGGTTTCGATGACCTCGATGATTTCCTTCCACTTGATGATCTGCACCGGGTCTTTTTCCTCATCGAAGAGCTGGGCGATCAGGGTGCGGCACAGGCGGTCGCTTTCGTTTTCCAGACGATTGATCTCGATGCAAAAACTGAGGATGTGGTCGTGCTTGGCGAGCACGCGCACCGCCGCGGCCACCTGCCCCGCGGCCGCGGCCAGGATCCTGGCCAGGTCAGCCACCCCCGGGCGGACGCGGTCCACCCGATAGATCACCAGGCGGCTGGCGGCCGCGTCCACCAGGTCCAGCACGTCGTCAATCTTGGAGGAAAGCTCGTGGATGTCTTCGCGGTCGAAGGGCGTGATAAAGGTCTGGTTGAGCCGCGTCAGCAGGGCGTGGGTGATTTCGTCTCCGATGTGCTCGAGGTCCTTGATGTGTCCGGCCTTCGCCGCCACGTCGGTATAATTCGTCAGCATTTCGGCCAGAGCCTGCGCGCCGGCGTGGATGTTCTCCGCCAGCTCCACAAACATGTCAAAGAAGCTCTGTTCGCGGGGCAGGAACCGGCTCAGCAAACCTGGCACAGTGATGCAGCTCCTCTCGGTGGAATGGGGCGACGCGGCCCGACTATACCCGAAGCGCAACCCCGGGGCAACAAACAGCCCCGAACCGCAACGGCTCAGTTTCCCAGAATCCGACTATATGTCCACTTGGACCGACGGGCTTCCTGGGCAGGCGCGATCTCGGTCGCTTGTGTAAAGGGCTGTTATCGGCATCTTGTTGCATCCGTGTGTTGCAGAGTCCTGGCACAGCATGCCCAAAGTCATTATTTGACAACGGCGAAGCGCATTCTACAATCACAGCCGTGGTTAGACGTGTTGCACGGCTTGCGGTACGAGTTGTTGTCGCTGTTGGATTGGTCGCCGCCTAATTGCCCGGCGCCTTGCCTAGCGGGGAAATCTCGTGCCAAGTCTTATTCCAGGAGAAGGAGCCTCCTGTTCTGGCAAAGAGGCGCACGACACACTGGACCTCAGCAACCGGCAACTGGCCGCGGTTCCGCCGGAGGTCTGGCGGCGGGCGTCACTGCGCGTCCTGAACCTCTACCGCAACGAGCTGACCAGCATTCCGGTGGAGATCGCGCTTCTCACCGCGCTGGAGGTGTTGATCTGCGCCAACAACCGGCTCAGCACCCTGCCGGAGGAGTGCGGCCTGCTCTCCCGCCTGCGGACGCTCGACCTGGGGCATAACCAGATTACCAGGCTGCCGCAGTCGTTCCGCAAACTGACAGGCCCCGCGGACTACCTGTACCTCCACGACAATCGACTGCACATCCTCGACGACTCCGTGTTCGAGAACCTCGCGGAGCTGCGGTATCTCAATCTTGGCGAAAACCCGCTCGAGCGCCTGCCGGCATCGATCGGGACGCTCACAAAGCTGGAAGAGTTGCGGCTGGAAAACATCGGGTTGGAGACGCTGCCCGGCTGGATCGGCGGGCTCGGCCGGCTGGATGAACTCGCGCTGCGCAACAACGCGCTCGGGGCGCTGCCCGAATCGCTGGCGGGTCTCGACACTCTGACGCGCCTCGATCTGCGCGGCAACCGCTTTACCGGGGTCCCCAGCGTCGTGCGCCACCTGCCGCGGCTCCGCAAGCTCGACATGCGCTGGAACAACCTGTCCGAAGTGCCCGGGTGGGTGAGCGAACTCGCGGCGCGCGGCTGTCGACTGCTGCTGTAGCCGGATGGCCTACCCTCGAAAACTGTCGCGCTGTCTCAAGCTGTGCCGCGCATCCGGCGGTAGTACGACGAGGCTTGGGGAGCGGGCACACGGGGGCGGATGGCGAGCCGCCAGCCAGTGAATTCACGGCGAGTTGGTGTAGAATACACGCCGTTTTTGAACTCAAAAGGAGATTTTGAGTTTATCACGCCAAGAGGTAGGAGGATGGTATGACCACATTCGACCAGCAGGTGGCGGCCGCCAAGCAATGGTTCGCGGGTCCGCGGTTCGCAGGCATCGTCCGCCTCTACTCTCCGCGTGAGGTGGCCGAGCAACAGGGTACGATTTCCAGCGACTACACCGTCGCGCGATGCACAGCCGAGGAGTTCTACGCGCGCCTGCGCGAGCTGTTCGAGCAGCGCAAGCAGATTACGACCTTCGGTCCCTATTCGCCGGGTCAGGCGGTTACGCTAAAGCGGATGGGGATAGAAGGTATTTACCTTGGCGGCTGGGCGGCCTCTGCTAGGGGTTCGCTCTCCGAGGATCCAGGACCGGACCTGGCAAGCTATCCGTTCAGCCAGGTGCCAGACGAGGCGGCCGGGCTGGTCCGAGCACTTCTCACAGCCGACAAGAACCAACACTTTGCGCGCATACGGATGAACGAAGAAGAGCGCAAACCGACTCCGGTAGTCGATTATCGACCCTTTATCATCGCCGATGCCGACACTGGACACGGTGGGGATGCGCACGTGCGCAACCTGATCCGCCGCTTCGTGGAGGCCGGGGTTCCGGGCTACCACATCGAAGACCAGAAGCCCGGAGCGAAGAAGTGCGGCCACCAGGCCGGTAAGGTGCTCGTCGCCGAGGACGAGCAGATCAGGCGTCTAAACGCGGCCCGCCTCCAGCTTGACATCATGCGGGTCCCGGGCATCCTTGTGGCCAGAACCGATGCTGAAGCGGCGACGTTTCTAGACAATCGCAGCGACGAGCGAGACCACCCCTTCATCCTCGGCGCGACCCACATCGACCTGCCAAGTTACCGGGTTGGCTATCTGGCTATTCTGAGAAAGCTATTCGAACTGGGGGTCGAGGTCCGTGGACACCTCCTGTTCGCCGTGTCGGAGACCGAGTACCGGGCGACCTTTGCCTGGCTTGGGCAGGTCGGGCTCATGTCGATGATCACGGAGACTGCCCAGGGCCTCAGGCATGCGTCAGCAACAGAGCTCGACGCTGCGCTCGAGAAGATCGACACGCGCTATGTGGAAATCTGGCTGGCAGAAGCTGGGCTGAAGAGCTACGGGCAGGCGGTCGCCGAGGTGATGGAGTCCCGCACGGACGAAGGCGAACGTTTCGACATGAGCGTCGAGGAATGGCTGGCGTTCTCGAAACGCGCTTCCTTCTATGAAGTGCGGGAGCGGGCGAAGTCCATGGGTATCCAGGTCGTCTGGGATTGTGAGCTGCCCAAGACCCCGGAAGGTTTCTATCAAATCCAGAGCGGGATCGATTACGCCATCGCTAGATCGCTGGCTGTGGCGCCTTTTGCGGACATGCTGTGGATGGAGACCAAGACGGCGGACCTGGAGGACGCCAGGATGTTCGCGCATGCAATCCACGCAGAATATCCCGACAAGATGCTGGCGTACAATTTGTCGCCGTCGTTCAACTGGGACACCACGGGCATGAGCGACGCGGAGATGAAGCGGTTTCCGGAGGAGCTCGGAAAGCTCGGGTTCGTCTTCAACTTCGTCACTTACGGTGGACACCAGATCGATGGCTTGGCCGCCGAGGAGTTCGCGACCGCGTTGAAGGAGGACGGGATGTTGGCGCTGGCGCGCCTGCAGCGCAAGTTCAGGCTGGTGGAGTCTCCCTATCGGACGCCGCAGACGCTGGTGGGAGGACCACGGCTGGACGGCGCCTTGATGGCTTCGTCGGGACGCACTGCGGCAACGAAGGCGATGGGTAAGGGATCGACACACTACCAGCACCTCGTTCAGACCGAGGTCCCCCCCAAGCTGCTTGAGGAGTGGCTCGCGGAGTGGAGGAAGCACTGGGAGCATCCGGCGAAGATTCGGGTCGAGCTGCGTCCCCACACGGCTGGCTCGGAACTGTTGGAACTGAGCCTGCTCGATGAGCCCAGTAGTACAAAGCTCGCCAACATCATCTTCGCCCCTGTCCAGGATCGTCGTGGCCGGAACTTCCTCTCGGTGCGCGACCAGAACACGGTCGTGCCGCTGCGCAATAAGCGAATGATGACGCTCATCCAACTGTTCTTGATCCACCGCTACAAAACTAGCGCCGTGCACTTCCTCACTCCGACCGAGGATAACGAGTCCCAAGCGCAGAAGATGAAGACTATGGGGATCTTCTCCGACGTGCACACAGAAGTTGGGCAAATCATCGTCGCGAACGTCAACAGACAGGTTGTTGACGAGCTGCTCAAGCCTGACGGGGCTGCCCTCTTGGAGATGATCCGGAAAACATCGCCCGAGATGGTGCAGTCCCCGAGGGTAGCCCATCATCACTCTTGAGACGTCCCGTTCTTATCGGTCGAGCTCAGGGTGTCGGTTAGCGTCACGCTCGGACTGACAGAATCGAAGCTCGACCTTGACGCTGCGGCGTCGCTTACTTGGCCGTGTAACGCGCTATTCGGAAACCGCCCCACTACCCGCCGAACCGCTCGGGCTGGGGCGCCATGCGCGAAATGGAGAAATGAAAAAGGGGCGCCGTGTCCCGAAATCTCGGGATGCGACGCCCCCGGGTTCAACATGCACGGGCTGCCTTGCGGCAGCCGGCTGGGGTCCTGAAATTAGTACATCCCGCCCATGCCACCGCCGCCGTGAGCGCCGGCGCCCACGGCCTTCTTGTCATCCTCCTTGATGTCGGCCACCAGGGCTTCGGTGGTGAGCATCAGGGCGGCGATGGACGCGGCGTTCTGCAGCGCCAGGCGGGTGACCTTGGCCGGATCGATCACTCCGGCCTTGACCAAGTCGCCGAACTCGCCCGTTTCCGCGTC
>JBASRK010000062.1:0-3351 GCA_049273775.1 Candidatus Acidiferrales bacterium | reverse complement strand
GTTCACTGTATTGACCTCGCTCACCGAAACCAGCAGTCTGTTCGTCCTCGGAGGGACCCTCATAGTTGCGGCACTGTTTCTGCGTCTGGTAATCCGCGCAACCGGAACAGGTTTTCAGCCTGCCCCCAAACAGACCTCCCAGCCAAAAGAGGGCCTGGCGGACGGCGCTCGGGCTCTATTTTGACTTCTCCGGAACGCTTGTGAATCTTGGCGTCGCGCTGCTTGCGGGCATCGCCGGAGGCTTCCTGCGGAGCACCCGCGGCAGGGTCATCGCAGAACGCTCGAGCGGTGTGGTCTGCATCGCGTTGGGCGCGCGCGTCGGGCTCACGCGCAGCACGTAGAGGGCGCCCGGCTCCGAAAAAAAGACTTGCCCGGACCTGTCGAGTTTGCTCCACTCGCCTTGCTCCGAGTGAAGAGGCTGCGGGCGCTGACGGCATGAAAATCGGCCGGCGTGGATTTGTGAAATACTTGGCGGTGGCCGCTGGCGCGCTCCGCATGGCGGCACGCGGCGGTGCGGCAGCGCCGGGAGCTCCACAGACGATGACGGGCCAGAGCTATGACGTGGCCGTGATTGGCGCCGGGGTGTTTGGCGCGTGGACTGCCTATCACCTCAAGCGCGGCGGGGAAAAGGTCGCGCTGCTCGATGCCTATGGCCCCGCCAACAGCCGCGCCAGCTCCAGCGGAGAATCGCGGATCATCCGCATGGGCTACGGCGCCGATGAGATCTATACGCGCTGGGCGATGCGGTCGTTGCGGCTCTGGCAGGAGTTCTTCGGGAGGGCGGGGCGTCCTCTATTTCATCGCACCGGCGTGCTGTGGCTCGCGGGCGGAGACGACCGCTATGCCCGGAGCACGCTCGAGACGCTCACCAGGCTCGGGGTGCGGTTTGAGCGGCTCGAGCGGGCGGACTTGGAAAAGCGCTTCCCGCAAATCGCTCTGGGCGGGACGCAAGGACACGGCCCCAGCCCTGTCGCCTGGGGCCTATTCGAGCCGGATAGCGGAGCGCTGATGGCGCGCCGCGCTGTGCACGCCGTGGTCGAAGAAGCCGTGCAGAGCGGAATCGCTTATCTGCCCGAAGCCGTGACCACGCCTCGCGGCGAGGGCAAGCTGGCCGCGGTGACGACCAGCAGCGGGGATACTGTCAGCGCGGGGAGTTTCGTCTTCGCCTGCGGCCCGTGGCTCGGGAAGATTTTTCCTGAACTCCTCGGGGAGCGCATCTTTCCCACCCGGCAGGAGGTCTACTTCATCGGGGTGCCCGCGGGCGACCGGCGGTTTGCGCCGCCCGCCATGCCGACCTGGATTTTCGACGCCGACGAGACGTACGGCATTCCGGATCTGGAGAGCCGCGGCTTCAAGATCGCGCTCGATCGGCACGGCCCGGCGTTTGATCCCGATACCGGCAAGCGCGTCGTGACGTCCGAAGGACTCGAGGCCATCCGCAAGTACGTGGCCCTGCGTTTCCCCGGGTTGAAAGAAGCCCCGGTGGTGGAAACGCGGGTGTGCCAGTATGAGAACACCTCGAACGGCGACTTCCTGATCGACCGGCATCCCGCGTTCGAGAATGTCTGGCTGGTGGGCGGCGGCTCAGGCCACGGCTTCAAGCACGGCCCGGCGCTCGGAGAATACGTCGCAGCGCGGGTCATCGAGGGCGGAGTGGTCGAGCCCAGGTTTACGCTCGCCACCAAGCAGACCGTCCAGAAGCGCGCCGTCTACTGAAGTCGCCTCAGGCGCCCGCGGCTTTGGTTCCGGCCTCGTCCTTCAGCAGCGAACGGATCTGCTCGCGGAGTTCAGAAGTCTTTGTGTGCCCGTGAACCGTTTCGGCGTGGAGCACCGCCAGGTCCAGCACTTCCTCTTCGGTTCCGGAGATCGCCAGGGTGCAGTTCTTTTCGCTGGGAAAGAGCCTGCAGTCAATGTTTTTTCGCTGTGGGGTCGTCATGGGCATTCCTCCATGGATGTAGTTGGGGGGCAAGGATAATCCCTCGCTCAACAGTTTTCAAATGGAATCGGTGTTCTCGCTGCCCTGTCCGTCGATGAGACCTCACGGTCACGAGCGGTGGCTTCCGCCAGCACCTTGAGAGCGCCTTCGCGGCCGAGCCGGGTATCCCGTGCGCGGCAGACCTCGCCTATGCCACCCTGTCCCAGGGGCGAGAGGATTTCGTAGGGTCCAAGAGCAGTCCCGGCAGCGAGGAGCATGGCCCAAGGATTTTCCCTACGTGGGAGTGGTCACAGCGATTGAACTGCGGTAAAGTTCGCTTAGACTTCAGGGTTAAGGGATGACCCACATTCATGAGTGTCCCCGCTGCGGGACGCAGTGGGAGTGCGGGGAGGCAAATTATCAGGATGAGTGTCCTTATCCGACCAAGATCCTTTGCTTAAAGTGCTGGGCTCAAGCAGGGACAGCAGATGCATCCCTACAAAAAGCCGCTAGAACAGCATAGACTGACGAGCAGAGAGAGACTTGCGCCGACTGCGGATGGTTGGAAGTGAAAGCAGCGTGCCAGTGAGGTGAGCGATGGCTTACATCATTGCTGAGCCTTGTATCGGAGTCAAAGACACGGCCTGCGTGGACGTTTGCCCAGTGGATTGTATCCATCCGGCAAAAGGCCGCGCCTACGACGACGGTCGGCCGACGTATGATGAAGTCCCCCAGTTGTACATAGATCCTACCGAGTGCATCGACTGCGGTGCCTGTGTGCCGGTCTGCCCGGTGACGGCAATCTTCGCACTGGAAGATCTGCCAGAGAAGTGGAATGCGTTTATTGAGATCAACAAGAATTACGTTGACGGCGGTAAATTTCAGCCCGACAAGTACAAGAAAGCCGGCTGAATCAAGACCTGACGCGTTCCTGCTTGTGACGCACGGCGAGACAGCGGCTGCGCGGCGCGCGCTTCCAATGACGCCACGAGTCAGGATCATCCTAGAGGGCGCTGGGGCGCCTCTATTTTGCCGTCGCGCCAAAGTTGGTGGTTAGTCGTGCAGGACGACACTTAGGAGGGAACTGCGGATGTGGAGTCCGCCATTGTACTCAATGAAGCCCAGTTTCCTGAATTTATTCATGAAAAAATTGACCCGGGAGCGCGTTGTGCCAACCATTTCCGCCAGCATCTGCTGAGATACTTTGGAAAGTATCTTTTGCGGTTGGGTTTCCTTGCCGTATCGAGCGAGCAGCAAAAGGGTCCGAGCCAGCCGTTTCTCGCTGGAGTTAAAAAGCTGATCGACCAAATCCTCCTCGATACGGATATTCCGTAAAAGAATATAAGACGTAAAGCGGTCAGAGAGTGCATGTTCAGCGTGGAGCGCGCGGATCATCTCGTTTTTTTCAATGACGAGTATAGCCGTGGGTGTAATCG
>JBASRK010000040.1:0-3590 GCA_049273775.1 Candidatus Acidiferrales bacterium | reverse complement strand
GGCTATATGAGTAACCCTTCTGCTCGCGGATGTTCATCACCAGGCGCGAATTGAACGCGCCGCCGAGAATTGAATTGGCGAGGCCGAGCCTGAGCCAATCGGGGTGGTGACGCGTGATGGCGCGGTTGCCGACCAAGACCTGCGCCTGGACGCTGCCCGCCAGGTGGACCAGATGGACGCGGCGGCCGCGGACCTCGGGCGGCGCCGGCTGCTCGGTTTGGCCGGGCTTGCCAGCGGGCCAATCGCGGAAGGCCTTCTCGATCTGTTGCAGGAGCTCTGCCGGGGAAAAGTCCCCGACTGCGATCAGCAGGGCGTTGCCCGGGCGGTAGTGCTCGCAGTAGAACGCGACCAGTTGCTCTCGCCGGTACCCTTCGACCTCCGCCTCGGTTGGCGCCACCAGCGCGTACGGGTGCGCGCCGAAGAGAACCTTGCGCAGCCGCTCGCCGGCCAAGAACCCGGGCGTGGTGCGCTCGATGCGCAGCTCCTCGAGCAGCTGGCGGCGTTCCCGTTCAAACTCCTCCGCGGGAAACGATGCATTCCTCGCCAGGTCCGCCACCAACTCGAACAGGCTCGCGGAAAACTCCGTCAGCCCCGCGAAGGAAACCGCGCTCGAATCGGCGCCGGCACCGGTGGAAAGGTCTGCTCCCATCCGGCGCAAGTCTTCCTCGATCTGACGGCTGGTGCGCGAGGTGGTGCCCGTGCGCGCCACCGTCGCGGCCATCTCCGCGAGCCCCGGGGCCTGGCGGGCGGCGACGGCGTTCCCGCTGCGGAAAAGGAGCTGCGCGGTGAACTTGGGGATGGTGTGGGAAGCGACCAGCACCACCTTCAGGCCGTTGTCGAGCGTGGCCTCAGCGCGCGGCGGCCAGACCACCGGCCGCTCAGGGCCGAGCGCCGGAACCACGGCGCGCTCCCGGGATGCAGTCGCGGGAGCCATCACGCCGCTCCCTTCGCGACGGGCCGGCGGAACACAATGGCGCGGTTGCGCGCCACCAAGTATTTCTGCGCTGCGGCCTGTACCTGGGCCGGGGTGACTTCGAGAAACCCATCGAGGATGGAGTTCACCAGTTGCGGCTCGCGATCAAACAGCGTGAAGCACGCCAGCCAGTGCATCAAGCCGAAGCGCGGGATGTAGCCGCCGTGGCCGCCCTCGAGCTGCGAGTAGTAGTCGGAGCGGAACTTCACCCGGACCTGCTCGAGCTCTTCATCGCCAATACCCTTCTCCTGGACCTCACCGATGACCTGGTCGAATTCGGCGAGTGTCTGGTCGGCAGTGAACTCCGGCTTGTGCAGGATGCGCGTCACCATCTGAATCGGCCCGTTGTAGTCGAACGCGTCGCCCAGGGGGTAGTGGATGCCGCCTTCAGTATCCACCGCCACCTGCTTTTCCAGCGCCAGTCGCCGGTAGATGCGCCCGACGCGGCCGCCATGCAACGCCTGATCGAGCATCGCCGCGGCGTACCAGTCAGCGGTGCGGCGCTCCGGCGCGTGGTAGCCAATGGCCATCGCCGGGAGGGTGCCGAATTTTTCCTCCACCTCGCCGCGACGCTCTTCGGTTTGCGGCGGCTCACTCACGTCAGCCCTCGGGGGCAACGAGTTCGAGGGGATGCCGGCGAAGTATCGCTCCGCCAGAGCAAGAACTTCCTCCGGGCGAGTGTCTCCAAGCACCAGCAGCACGGCGTTCGACGGCGCGTAGTAAGTCTTGAAGAACTCCCGCACGTCGTCGAGCGTGGCGGCATCGAGGTCCTGGAAGTCGCCGTAGAAATTGTGAGCGTTGGGCCAATTGCGGTAGGCCACCGGCGGCAGGTCCAGCCACGGGAAGCCGCCGTAAGGCTGGTTGAGGACGTTGACGCGGACTTCCTCTTTGACGACGTCGCGCTGGTTGCGCAGGTTTTCGTCATCCACCTTGAGGGCGCGCATGCGGTCGGCCTCGAGCCACAGAACGCGCTCGAGGGCGTTCGACGGCACGGCCTGAAAATAATTGGTCACGTCGTAGTGCGTCGAGCCGTTCAGCACGCCGCCCGAGGCGTTGACAAGCTTGATGTGCACCGTTTTCCCGGCATTCTCGGAACCCTGGAACATCATGTGTTCGAACAGATGGGCAAACCCGCTGCGCCCGCGGGGCTCCAGGCGGAAGCCGATGTTGTAGTACACCCCTACGGTGGCGATGGGCGCGGCGCGGTCCGGCGAGATGACTACGCGCAGGCCGTTGCCGAGCGTCGTGCTCTCGATCGGAATCTGCAATTTCCGCAAAGAGTCCCTCCCCCACTACCGCTTGCGCAACACCTTCGCCAGCCTCCGGAGCGTCCCGCGGGGATCGCGAGCCAGCACCGAGGCCGACAGGCGCGAAAGCGCGGCGTAGGCCGAGCGATACTCGCGAGGAAAACGCCGCAGCGCCGCGACGTGACGCGCAACCGTGACGTAATCGCCGCGGGAAAGCGGTCCGGTCCAGGAAGCGCCCGGCCCGAGCCGCTCGAAGTTCTCGAGGGTCTGGCGCACCAGCGGCAACAGCGCCCGTGCTGCCTGCCGGCGCGTGAAGCCCAGGGCCATCAGAATGCGCGTGGCTGCTTCGACAAGGCCCAGTAGATGTCCCGCCACCAGCGCGCAAGCAGCATGATAGGCGGGCTTGTTGCGTCCGTCGAGCCGCACCGGCACACCGCCAAGCTGCCGGGCGATCCGCCGCGCCACGCGCAGCGCCGCGGGACTGCCTTCCATTGCGAAGACCAGGCCATCGAACAACGGCGCACCCCGGCCGCTGAAGGTCTGCAACGGGTGGAGCGAGCCGGTGGCTGCGCCGCTACGCTCGAGAGGGGCCAGCGCCGACCGGTCGAGCGCGCCGCTGGTGTGCAGCGCCACCTTGCCGCGCCATTCCTCGCCGCCCATCCGCGCCAGCTTCGCCGCGACGCCTTCGACGGCACGATCCGGCGTCGGGATTAATACCACATCGGCGGCTAAGACCTGCCGAGTCAGTGCGCCATAGGGGCGGCCAGCGCCAATGGCCCGCACCGCGGCGCGGGCCGAGGCCTCCGAACGCGTCACTACCGCGCCAATCGGCCAGCCAGATTCATGCAGCCGGAGCCCCAACGCGCGCCCCACACGCCCTGCGCCGACAATCGCGAGCGTCGCTGGCATCGTGATAGCATACCGTGTTCCCGCGTCCGGGAAAAATCCGCCGTGCATTATTTTTGGACCGCGCTGTTCGCCTGCATCGCTCTCATCTGGATCGTTCAGGGCGTGCGCGCCATGCGGGGCATGCGGCGGCTCCCGCACATCGCAGACGTTGAGCCCTCGCCCGAGACTGACTGCCCCCGCGTTTCCGTGATCTTCGCCGCCCGGGACGAAGCCGAAATGCTGCCCGCGGCGCTCGAATCCCTGCTGGGGCAGGACTACTCCGATTACGAAGTCATCGCCGCGGACGACCGCTCAGAGGACGCGACCGGCCAGATCCTCGACGAATTTGCGCGCCAGCACGATCGCCTGAAAATCGTGCACGTGGCCGAACTGCCCGAGGGGTGGCTCGGCAAGCCGCACGGACTCTATCGTGCCTATGAACGGTCGAGCGGCAACTGGCTTGTCTTCACCGACGCCGACGT
>JBASRK010000012.1:0-10917 GCA_049273775.1 Candidatus Acidiferrales bacterium | reverse complement strand
GTCCTGGGCGGCTCACCACTTCTCGATCAATTTATTGATTCCGTTGATCATCGCTTTACCACGGCGCGTCCCTCGACCAAACTTTGGTCCAATTGGGTCCAAATAACGCGACGACCTTCTCAACGGCGCTTCGGTACGATTCTTCGACCACTTGCGTGTAAATGATTGAGGTCATCGACACGTCCGTATGACCGAGAATATACAGCGCGATACGCGCTGAAACTTGAGCTTCGCTGAGCCATGTGGCGTGCATGTAGCGGAACGTGAGGAGCAGCGGCTCTCACAAGATGAACAATAAAACGTCTTGAACGTTTTCTCACTCCGTAAGGCAGTCTGTCACGCCAGCGTTGCTTCACTGAGCCCTGTTACCTCGCAAATCAACGACACTCCGGTTTGCAGTCAAATACTCACCGATGACCTGAGCCGCTGGCCCATCGCTCATCACCCGCCCCTGATCCAGCCAGATTGCCCTTTGGCAGAGGCGACCCACCGCTTCCATGTTGTGCGAAACGAACAGAATGGTTCTCCCCTGCTGTTTTATCTCATTCATTCTGTTGAGACACTTCTGTTGAAAAGAGATGTCGCCCACGGCCAGGACCTCGTCAGTGAACAATACCTCGTTGTCCAGATGTGACGCGACCGAGAACGCCAGTCGCAAGTACATCCCCGACGAATACCATTTAACCGGGGTGTCGATAAATTTCTCAATTTCTGAGAAGGCGACGATCTCATCGAATCTGCGCACGATCTCGACGCGGCGCAGGCCGAGGATAGCACCGCTCAGAAAGACGTTTTCCCGTCCCGTCAAATCGGGATGAAAGCCCGTGCCAACCTCGAGCAAGGTCCCGATTCTCCCATACACCTCAGTTCGGCCGGCGGTGGGAACGGTAATGCGCGAAAGGACCTTGAGCAGAGTAGATTTGCCCGCGCCATTATCACCCACAAGAGCGACAACGTGAGCGGGTTCCACTTCAAAATTGATCTCTCGCAAAGCCCAAATTGTTCCAGTATCTTGCATGTGCTGGCGACGCAGTCGCTTGAGCGGCGCAACCAAAGCGTCGGCAAACGCTTCTCGAAATGTCGCGTAACCCGCGTGCAGGCCGCCCACACGATAACGCTTACTCAGGTTCGTGACTCGGATGATCGGCTTCATGGGTTGCTAAATCAGATCCGCAAGACCACGCTCGATACGCCGAAAGACGTAAGCCGCGACAACCAGCGAAGCGAACGTCATCACGACTGAGATCGAGATGGCGCTCCAGTCAATTCCGCGCCCTACGAGCGCCGCGCGCATGCCTTCGACAATGCCTGCCAGCGGATTGAGCAAAACCAACCAACGCCATTTTGCGGGCACGACGCTCAGCGGATAGATGATTGGAGTGAGAAACATCCAGAGCTGGAGCACAAATGGGAGCGCGTGGCGAATATCGCGATATTTGGCCGTCAATGCAGCGATGCAAATCCCACATCCCAATGAGAACAGGACGGCTAGGACCACCAACGCCGGTAACATCAGGACGCTCCAGGTCGTGCCCAGACCGTAGTAAAGCGCCAGGCCCACAAGGATGACGGAGGCAATCAGCAAATCGACCAGCGCGGCTCCAATTGAGGCTGCGGGAATGATCGCCCGCGGAAAGTAGACCTTAGTGATCAGATTAGAATTTAGGATCAGGCTCTGGCTGCTCTGACTCACCGCGTTGGCAAAAAAAGTCCACGGCAACAGCCCGCAATAGAAAAACACCAGGTAGGGCATGCCGTCGCTGGGAACACGTATCCAGAGGCCGAAGAACAGCGCAAAGAGTAGCATCGCAAAGAGCGGTTGAATTACGGCCCACGCCGCTCCCATCGCGGTTTGCTTGTATCTTACTTTGATGTCACGCCAAGTGAGGAAATAGAGGAGCTCGCGATATATCCAGAGCTCGCGAAGGTAAATGACCGGCGACGAGTCACCGGCCTCATTCAATACCACCGGCTTGTCGGGCAATGAGGATCTCAGGGTAGATTGCGATTCCAGTTCTTGGGCCGAGCCTGTCTTCGTTGTCACTGTTTCTTTAACGCCGGTGTTTTGATAAATCGCCATTTCAGATACTTAATCAAAATTCGATCGATCCATAGCGTTTGAATGCGCGCCGTTGGATCAACTTTCTGCGCCAATTGATTGCAAATCGCGGCACGATCAAGCTGAGCATCGTGCGAGCGACCGAACCGTAAGAAGGAGCCCCTTCCAAGTTCTGGCAGATTAGTCCGAGGGCCATCCGTTTCTGGCCAGCCTTTATGAAATCGAGTGCAAATCGCCATTTCAATTCCGAGTTAGCCAACTCCAATTCATCAGTGCCGATATTCAGGCTGCTCACGGCCCGACGCTGGGCTTCCAAACACTCGTTGAGCATGAACTCAAGATCGTGGCTTTTATTGAAGCGGTGGCTCCTCCAGGCACATAGCACCTGGCTATCAAAGGCAAATTCGCCCTCTCGACTCAGCCGAAGATACAAATCATAATCTTCCAGCCCGGTATCTTCGCGCCAGCGATGGCGCTCGACTGCCTCTCGCCGGTACAAAACCGAAGGGCTGAAGGGCACGATGCGATGCAGCACCATTTGTTCGACGTGACCGTCACAGTAACGTGCCCAGTCGCTGGAACATTCAAGAACCTGATCGTGCTCATTGATCATGAATGCATGCCCATAAGCGAGCACCGCAGCGGGCCTCGCTTCAAGTAAATGGACGCGGGCATCGAGAAAACCTTTCAGCCACACATCGTCCGATCCAAGATAGGCAAAATACTTTCCGCGGCTGCGCCTCAGCCCGTCGTTGAGCGTAGCGCCTAAGCCCTTGTGGGGATGGGCTATCAGCTGGCTAGGGAACGGACAGTCCTTCAGCGCCTGTTCAATTTCTTCTAATGACTCATCTGTGGAGCCGTCATCAATGACGATCAACTCCAGTGGACTGTAGCTCTGCCTTATGATCGAGAGAAGACAGCGGCCGATGAAAGGCGCGTGGTTGTATGAAGGCACGATGACGGACACGGTCGCGTCGCGCGAGGGTGATTCGACCAATGCGGCTTTGTCAATTGCCATCCGGTGACTGCAACCTCGTCAAAAGAACTAGGTCGTGCAACTACGCGACTCCGAAAAATAAAACCACCGGCGCACCAGATGGAAGGCATTATAAAGTTGCCCATCTAATTGTGTCCAGAAATTAGATGAAATGACCGGTCGTGCAGGAAACGCTGGCGATTTCGGGCTGAAGGGCGGGAGGCGGGGATAGAAATACCAATCTAACAACCAGGGGGGCGAGCGCCTGCGATTCTCCAAACACGTCAGGGCTTGCGTTCGATCAATGAGTAGAACACGGGCATCACGAGCAGCGTGATGAAAGTGGAAAGCAGGAGGCCGCCAATGACGGCCAACGCAAGAGGCTTCTGCAGCTCTGCGCCGGCACCGAGACCCAGGGCTAGCGGCAACAGGCCGAACAGTGTGGCCAAGGTGGTCATCAAAATCGGCCGCACGCGGATGCGCCCCGCAGCCACTAGCGCCTCCTGGAGAGGCATGCCCTGCTCCTCGCGAAGCTTGTGCACGTATTCGAACAGGATGATCCCGTTTTTCACCACCAGCCCCACCATCAGAATGATGCCCATGAAGGACGAGACGTTGAGCGGCGTCCTCGTCAGCAGGAGCATCAGAAAGACCCCCAGCATTGAAAGCGGCGCGGCCGAAAGGATGATCAGCGCTGGGCGAAAGCCGCGGAACTGCGCCACCAGCACCGTGAATACCGCCGCCACCGCCAGCCCGAATACGCTCAGCAGGTCGCGGAACGAGCTCTGCTGGCTTTCGTACTGCCCGCCGATCTCATAGGTGCAGCCGACCGGCAGGCGCGTCCCGCTCATAACTCGCTGGACATCACCGATGACGCTGCCAAGGTCGCGGTTCTCGAGGCGCGCCGTCAGGGCGACCATCAAGCGCTGATTTTCCCGATTGAGCTGGTTTTCCCCGCGCACCTCTTCCACCCGCGCCACTGTAGAAAGTGGCACGACCTGTTTCGCGGGCGTGACGATGGGGAACTGCCGGATATTCGCGTAGTCGGTGCGGAAGGAGTCGGGGAAACGGACGCGGATGCCGATGGTTCGGTCGGCTTCGCGCAACGGCGTTTCAGTCAGTCCGAGCAGCCCGGCGCTGATCTGCTGCGATACCTGGTCCACGGTCAGACCCAGGCGTCCCGAAAGCGTGGGATCCACATGGAAGACGATCTCCGGATTGCCCTTCTGGGTGGCTTTGTAGTCCACCAGGCCCGGAATTTTCTGGAGCTTCGGGCCGATTTCGTCGGCCACCTGCGCCAGCAGGGGCATGCTGCTGCCGAATAGCTTGACCTCGACCGGCTCCGCCGAGCCTTCCAGGTCGCCGATCATGTCCTGGAGGAGCTGTATGAATTCCACCTGGACGCCGGGGATATCATGAGCGATCTGACCGCGCAGGTCGTCAATTACGATTAGGGTCGAACGCTTCCGCTGCGAGCGGGGCTTCATCTTGACCAGGATATCGCCGACGTTCTGCTCGGTGGCGAACAGGCCTAGTTCGGCGCCGGTGCGCCGCGAAAACGAGGCGGTTTCCGGCATCGCCCGGATGCGCGTTTCGATTTCGTGGATGATGCGGTCGGTCTCGGTGAGTGAAGTCCCCGGCGGCGTGCGGTAATCAAGCACGTAACCGCCTTCATCCATCTCCGGGAGAAAGCCGGTCTCGACCCGTGTGTAGAGGAGAATTGCCGCGATCACGACCGCAAGGGCTGCACCGGCGACAATTCTGCGGTGGTCCAGAGCCCAGCGTACGGCTTTGTCGTAGCCGCGGTTGACCGGCTCGATGAACCGCTCGGAAGCCGGGCGGTGCGCCTGTGGAGAGAGGAAGCGCTGCGAGAGCAGCGGGATGAGCGTAAGCGCGAAGACCAGTGATAGCAGGACCGAAACTCCGAGCGTGAGGCACAGCGCCCGGAAGAACTCACCCACGACGCCGGTCAGCAGCCCGAGCGGGAGGAACACGACCAGCGTCGTTGCTGTCGAGCCCACCACCGGACCCAACAGCTCTCGCGTGCCGATTTCCGCAGCTTCGACCGGCGCCCGGCCGAGGCCCAAGTGGCGGTAGATGTTTTCCACGACCACCACGGCGTCATCAATGATCAGACCGATGGCAATGGCCAGGCCGCCGAGTGACATCAAGTTGAGCGTTCCGCCGAACAGCCTCAGAAAGAAAAACGTGCCGATGACCGAGAGCGGGAGCGAGGTCGCGGCGATCAGTGTCGTGCGGCCTTCGCGTAGAAAGATGAACAGGATGAGCACGGCCAGCGCCGCGCCAATCAGGATGGCGTCGCGGACGTTGGCGATGGCGCTGGAGACGAATTCGGCGAGATCGTACACCACCGAAAGTCGCAAGGTTGAAGGCAGCGCCGCGCCTGGATTGCTGGCAAGCTGCTTGACCTGGCTGGCGAGCTGTAGAAGGTTGGCGCCGATCTGCGCGGAGATGTTCACGAGCGCCGCAGGCCTGCCGTTTCCAGTGATTAGCGTGCGGCGGTCCTCGACACCGTCGGTCACCTCGGCGATATCCCGCACGCGGATGGGCACCTGGCCCTCGATGGCGACCACGGTGTTGCGGATCTCCTCTAAATTGGCGAACTGGCCGGTGGTCAGCACCAGATACTGCAAATAGTCCTTCTGCAACCTTCCGACAGAGGTCACTTGGTTGGTGGAGCGCAGGCGGTCGGCAACCTCCACCAGCGACAGCCGATGCGCCAGCATTTTCTGCGGGTTCACAATGACGGAGACTTCGCGAGTATCGGTGGCCTGCACTTCCACGCGCCCGACGCCTGACACGCGGCTGAACATCGGCCGCAGGACGAAGAAAGCGAAGTCGCGCAGGTCGGCGCTGGGCACGTCGCCGCTCAGGATCAGACTGAGCACGGGAAAGAGCGTCGGGGTGACGCGCTCGACCTGCACCTCCGTATCCGGTGGCAGTGTGCTGCGCGCCTCGCTGACGCGCGCCTGCATCAGCTGCAGCGCGTACTGCATGTCCGTGTCCGGGTTGAAGAGCACGGAGATCTCAGTGGCGCCGCGAATCGTCTTCGAGCGCACCCGCCGCACGCCCAGCACGGTGCTGGCCGCCTCCTCGAGCGGGCGCGCCACGATCAGCAGCATGGACTCGGGCGCAAGGTCGCCGGAATGCGCAAGAACCAGGATTCGAGGGAAGTTGAGTTCGGGATAAATGTTGCTCGGCAGGCGCAGCGCCGCCACCACGCCCGCGACGATCAAACACGCCGTCACCAGGAATACGGCGTAGCGGTTCTCCCGGCAGAAGCCGACCACATTCATGGCTGGCTCTGGCCCTTGACGGCGACCTTAGCCTTATCCCCGAGGCCGTAGCCGCCGGTCAGGATGACCGTATCGCCCTCCCTCACGCCGGAAAGCAATTCGACGCGGTCGGAGGTCGTGAGACCCAACTGTACCGGGATCGCTGCCGCGCTCGTGCCCTCGACCCGATAGACGTGCGGCTGGCCCTCCTGGTCGCGGTAGATGGCCTGCGGCGGCACGCTCAGGACGTTCGGATGCGTTTCAATGGGAATCTGTGCGCTCAGGAACATCCCCAGGCGCAGCAAGCCCTCAGGATTTGCAATGCGGATGCGAATCAGACCGACATTGGTCGTGGGATCGACAGCCGAAGAAACCGCAACGACCCGGCCGGTGAGCGTCTTGTCGGGAAAGGCGTCGCTGGAAATCGGCAGAGTCTGGCCGACGTGGATCTTGCCCAGGTAAATCTCAGGTACGTTGGCGAACAGTTCCACCTGTGCGAGGTTGGCGACCTCCAGGACCGGCTGCGCCGCGGTGCCGTCCACTTGCTCGCCCACGCTCAAGGAGCGTTTGACGACGGTGCCGGTTAGAGGCGAGCGCACCTCCGTCCGTGACACTTGCAGGCGCGCGAGCGCCAGCGCCGCTTCGGCCTGCCGCACCGAGGCCTCGGCATTCGTCTCTTGCGTGCGGGCGTCTTCGACCTCCTTGCGGGCGGCGATGCCGCGACTGAAAAGATTCTCGCTGCGGGTCCGCGCCAGCCGAGCGTTTTCCAGGTTGGCGCGTGTCTGCGCCGCGAAGCCTTCGGCCTGCTTGAGCTGTTCGCGGTACGGCCGGTCGTCAATCTTTGCCAGCAACTGGCCGGCAGTGACGCGGTCACCTTCGGCCACGGGCATCTCTGTGATCCGCCCGGCTACGAGCGAGCTGACGCGCACGTCCTGGTTGGGCAGCGCACCGATCGTGCCGGCCAGCGTGAGCGACTGGCTGATGTCGGCGCGAGTAACACGCACGAGCGTCACTTCTGCTGTCGGCGCTTCGGCCGGATTATCGGCGCTCGGGCCGGAGCCATGCGAGCAGCCGCAGCTGCTCAGCAGGAGGCTCACTGTGAGCACGAGCAGATGAGAGGATCTGTTTCTTGTGCGCATTTAATCGAGTGGCGCTCCTATGGCTTCTTCGAGTCCGGCGAAAGCCGCTTGCAGGGCCAACAAGCTGTCCAAGTAATCGCGCTCAGTCTGTTGCACGTTTCTTTGCGCGTCGAGCACGGTCAGCAGGTTGGCTCGCCCGGCGCGGTAACTCTCTTCGGCCAGGCCCTCTAGCCGGCGCGTCGCGGGGAGCAGGGAAGCGCGGTAAAGCTCAACCTGCGTCTGCCGCGCGTTCCAATCAAAGTACGCCGCTTCCACGCGTCCCGCGACAGCGCGACGTGTCGCCGCGATCTCGCCCTCGAGAAGGCGCTGGCTGGCCGCCGATTGCGCAATCTCGCCCTGGTTGCGCGTAAATATCGGCAACATCAGTGATAGCTGGCTCCGCCCCCCGACGCGGAAGCTAGGCGGCGAATTGAAGTCGGCGCCGAATTGCACGTTTAGCGTTGGGATGCGCTCGGCCCTGAGCAGCGCCTGGCGGCTCTGCTCGACTTTTTGTTCCTGAACAAGGTGCTGAAGGTCAGCGTTGAAGCTTTCGGCCTTCTGGAGGAGTTCGGGTAAAGCCAGCCGCGGTGGCAATTCTTCGAGAGCGCCGTCCAGCTCCCAGCGCGTTTCCGGCGGCTCATTCAACAGAGCGTTGAGTTGGCTAGAGGCAATTTTTTCGCGCTGCTGGGCCACGCTGAGTTCGGCTTCGGCGCGCGAAACTTCCAGGTCGCCCTGGAGCACCTCGAGTTGCGGCACATCGCCCGCATCGTAGCGGGCCTGAGCGATCTCCCGCACGCGCCGGGCGAGCTGTGCCGCCTGCCCGCGCTGCGCAGAGCCACCCTGCGCTAAGGCCGCAGCATAGTACGCCTCGCGAGTTTTCCGGCGCGTCTGACGGGCCACGGCATCAATCTCGAGCTCTGTCAGACCGACATTCTGTTGGGCCAGCTCGATGCGGCGATGGCGCTTGCCGCCGATTTCGAGCGGCTGCTCAAAGAATAAGCTCTCGTGTGGCGTGTCCCGTAGAACGGCGACGGTGGCGGTGGGGTTGGGCAGTTGCCGGGCAATCCGTACTCCGGCTTGCGTGACGCTGCGCCGCTGGCGTGCAGCGGCCAAGTCCAGGTTTTGCCGGCTGGCCAGCTCCAGCGCCTTCTGAAGGGTAAGGCGGTTCGGCTGCTGGGCTCCCGCCGGGGCCACGGCATAGAGCAGAAGAGCCAAGGCACTAGGGACTACGAACGGATGCCACAGCGTGCGTCGACTTCTTCCCCTGTCGTCAAGAGTAATCATTTGTCCGCCTTACGATGTTGAGTCATTACGAGACTGCCCGTGGGCGTCCACAACAAGAGAGCTCCACGAGGATCCTCAATCCTGCGCTTCAAACACCCGAAGTTCCGCACCGAGATTTGCTCGCCCGCCTGCTATGACTATAACTATCCCCGCTCACCATCAGACGGCAAGCACAGCGTAATGAACCCGCCGGCCCACACCGGAGGCCACAACTCGCGAGCGACAGAGAAAAAATTGGGCCTTGGTTTGGGTTGCTGGAAACACTGGCCCGGCAGTGAACATTGCAGACGTACCCTCTTCACCTGGAGTCTACGTGTTCAAGGTCACCGAAGGTCTGGCAATTAATCGGGTCAGGGGAACCTCTAACATTGTGTATATCGGCTAAGAAGTCTCGAAGCACCTGAAATCCGGATGCGGGAGAGAGGTGCTCCCGAATTCTATACGATTTTCGCGCTAGGATACATTGAGTTTCCGTTCACTTGGGAACAATTTGGGAACAGAACCTGCCAAATACCCCCTAAAATCATCAAACACGATGCAGGAAGGTGCTTAACGAACCGACTACTAGATTTTCAGGAGTGGTCAGCGGGTTCCAGGTTCCACTCCTGGGCGGCTCATCACTCAGTCCCTTGCATTTGTTGGAAGTTGCGGCTGGAACCATGATTCGAGGTCCTGCAGCGTCAGAACTCCGTGGGAGAAGAAATCTCTCAGAGAGGCCGATTGATTTCCGCTAGAATTAGCTCTGTCTTCCGCGAGCCAAGGTGGATGAGCTTCTGCTGGGCCTCTGCTCGCATCGTAGAACCGCGCGATGCCCACCCCGGCTTCCGGACTCTTCGGTCAAGAAGACACAGCGCTGGAACACAGCATTGAGGTCACAATGAAAAATGTCTTCATTCATCCCACTGCCCTGGTGGAGACGGATCAGATTGGCGAAGGCACCCGAATCTGGGCCTTCGCGCACATACTGGGCGGTGCCTCCCTTGGAAAGAACTGCAACGTGGGTGATCATTGCTTCATCGAAGGTGGCGCATGGATCGGGGACCGGGTCACCATGAAGAACGGGAATATGGTCTGGGAAGGCATTCGCATCGAGGAGGGCGCATTTGTGGGGCCGCACGTTTTCTTTACTAACGATCTGTATCCGCGCTCTCAGAGGATTCCCCAGTCGCGGAAGCGCTATGCCAAGAAGGAAAGTTGGCTCCTGCCCACGCTGATCAAGAAGGGGGCCTCCCTGGGGGCGGGTGCGATGATCCTTGCCGGTGTCACCGTCGGCGAATTCAGCATGGTTGGGGCGAGCGCCGTGGTCACCAAGGACGTGCCCCCCTACGCTCTGGTTGTGGGAGCGCCTGCCCGCGTGCGTGGGTGGGTCTGTGAGTGCGGCCTCCCACTACGCTTCAAGCAGGGCAGGGCGACCTGCGCGGACTGCGGGCTGCGATATCGAGCGAGGGGCTCCAAAATTGCGGTCGTTGATCCCAGCCGCTAACATGAATTGCCCGCGTCCCGTCTGAGAAGTTTCAATCGCAAGACGCGGCTTAGAGGATTGGGAAACCGTGCAGTCTTCGGTCCAGGAGTCCGATAAGGGAGGCAACTGGCCTTGTTGCGTATCGGTGTGATTGGCTGCGGCTACTGGGGACCGAATCTCATCCGGAATTTCTGCAAGCTGGAGGACGTTCAACTCGTGGGCGTGGCGGACATCTCCTCAGGAAAGTTGGAGTCCATTAAGCGGCATTACCCCTTTGTGAGAACATCAACACTGCCGCGTGAACTGCTGGAGGCAAACGATGTGGATGCCGTGGCAATTGCCACGCCCATCTCTACTCACCATGAGCTTGCCCGGGCCGCGTTAGAGCGCGGTAAACATGTACTGCTTGAGAAACCAATGACGCGCACGGTGGCGGAGGCCGAGGAGCTTGTCGATTTGGCCGAGAGGAAGAGAAGGGTTCTCATGGTGGACCATACGTTTATTTACGCGGGTGCCGTGCGCTACATACGGGAATTGATTGATTCTGGTGAGCTGGGCGACGTCTACTATTACGATTCCGTGCGCGTCAATCTGGGGTTGTTTCAGCACGACCTCAATGTCCTGTGGGACCTGGGGCCCCACGATTTTTCCATCATGTGTCATTTAGTGAAAAAGAAGCCCGTGCGAGTTTCAGCGGTAGGCTCGCGGCCCGTCGCCTGGAA
>JBASRK010000286.1:0-2402 GCA_049273775.1 Candidatus Acidiferrales bacterium | reverse complement strand
TCGTGGCGCAGCGGCTCAGGATCAGGAAAGCACTCGGGTCGAGGACCCGTATTACAATTCATGTTACCACAAGCAGGTCGAGCGATTGCGCGTATTGCGCATTTTCTTCAGAGAAAATTAGGCATTCGAAAAGATTGTCCCAGGGGGTTGAGCTGTCTCGGATCGCTGCCCAAACCGGAGAATCCCACCCTTGCCCACAAACCGGGCAAGCGTGAGGCACCTCGAGCATTGCATGCGGAGGCGTTCAGTTATATATTACCGGCCGGCGGGAAAACCAAAATGGAAATCCCGGATAAACGCTAAGCCAGAATAAATGCCATGGAGGAATCGTGAAAAAACATGGAATTTGCACGGCCGTACTTTCCTTATCGATTCTGCCCGGTCTGTGCCTTGCGCAGTATGAAAAACCAGCAGCAGCAACCAGACAGGGCGCGGCGACAATCACAAAGGCGGTCAATCAACGCATAGTTGAATTGGAAAAAGAGGGATGGGAGGCAATCAAGAAGAAGGACTGGAATGGGCTCGGCGCCCTGATGACCGCGGACTTCGTAATGGTGGATGAAAACGGCATCGTGTCAGGCAGGCCTGAGGTGCTCAAGGTGCTTGCCGACCTTACTCTCACCGATTACCTCATGGAAGACGCCAAAGTTGTAATGCTCGACAGAGACGCCGCGCTGCTCACTTACAAGGTGACACAAAAAGGCTCGTTCAAGGGACAGGCCATTCCCTCCAAGCCTTACTATGCCAGTTCCGTATATGTGAAGCGTGGCGGCAAGTGGCTCAACGTGCTTTTCCAGCAGAGTCTCTCTCAATAGGGTTGAACGTCCAGTCTTGCACAAAACAGACCCGAAGCGGCCGCGCCAAATTTCCGCGCTGAGCGAGGAGGCCTGCCCCCGGCAGACTGTGATGCAAACACTCGCCCGAGTTGCGCCGGCGTAGTGCCTGTCGTACATTCCGGACGCGATGCAAGCGTTTCAGCCGCATCCGCTGCTGCGCCATCCCCACCTGATGACGCTGGCCGCGGCATTCTGGCCGCGGCGGTTTCCACGGCTTGGCCCGCCGGCCGAGCGGCTGTTTGAAGTCGAGCCCGGTTCGCAGATCCTGGCGCAGTGTCACTGGCAGGCCGAGCCGTGGCGGCATCCAACGATTGTGCTCGTGCACGGCCTAGAGGGCTCGAGCGAGTCGCTCTACATGCTGGGCATTGCGGAGAAGGCCTTTGCGGCAGGCTTCAACGCCCTGCGGCTCAACCAGCGCAAGTGCGGCGGGACCGAGCGGCTGACGCCTACGCTCTATAACTCCGGCCTCTCGGGGGACTACCGCGCCGTGCTGGCCGAGCTGACCGATCCCTCGGGGCGCGACGCCCTGCCGGAGGTTTTCTTTGCCGGCTACTCGATGGGCGGCAACCTGGTGCTCAAGATGGCCGGCGAACTGGCGGACCGGGCGCCGGCCCAGCTTCGCGGCGTGTGCGCCGTCAACCCGGGGATCGACCTGGCCGCCTGCGCCGACGCGATTGCCTTGCCGCAGAACTTTCTCTACGAGTGGAATTTCCTGCACGGCCTGAAGCGGCGGATGCGCTCGAAGGCGCGGCTGTTTCCCGGGCGCTATTCGCTCGATGGGCTCGGGCGGGTGCGCACGCTGCGCGAATTCGACGACGCGCTCACCGCTCCCAGCTTCGGCTACCGCGATGCGGACGACTACTATCACAAGGCCAGCGCCCTGCGCGTGGTGGCCGCGATCCGCGTCCCGACATTGATCCTCACGGCGCAGGACGACCCATTCGTTCCGTTCGGCGCCTTCCGCGATCCGGGCGTCGCCGGCAACCCGCAAATCACCCTGGTGGGCCCGTCCTGCGGGGGCCATTGCGCCTTCATCTCGCGCAACGCGGGCGACGAGCGATTCTGGGCGGAGGCCCGCGTCGTCGAATTTTGCCAGCAACACCTGGCGATAAGCGTCTAGACCTGGGGCACGGATCAGCCCAAGAGCGGCGAGTCAGCCTTCCACGCCCATCGGGTTCTCGAGCGACGGGCTAAACCCCGGCGTGAGCAGCCGCGCGGGGCCCTGTTCGGCGACGACCAAGCCACGGCGCGAAATGGGCATAACTCCTCCTGCTCCCGCTGCAAGTATGAACCCGCGCTTTTACGCGGGACGCCCCCTCAGCGTCAAGCGCCCGCCCGCGGCGTCGGCGGTCGAAGGCACGAAAAAAGCAGGGGCGCCTGCCGCGGCGGGCGCCCCTACGGGAATGCCTTCCTCACCTACGGCGGTTCAGCGCCGGGACTTGTTCTTTTCCGGGAAGTAGCTCACCTCGACGGGCTGCTCGAGCTTGAAGTCCAGCTTGGTTTCCGAAGGGATCTTGATCTGCTTGCCCTTGGTGAGGACCTGAATGGCCGTGCCGGAGCCGGCGC
>JBASRK010000283.1:0-7150 GCA_049273775.1 Candidatus Acidiferrales bacterium | reverse complement strand
GGTACTGGCGGCGGTGGACAAACGACTGGGGAAGAGTTGATGGGCGCGTCGGGGGAATTGCTGACCCGATGGCGCGCGTTGGTGGGCCGTCTGCTTGCGCTTGTGTGTCTCTGGCTGGCGCAGCCGGCGCCGAGATGGCTCGCCATCGGCGCTGGCATCGCCGGAGCGGGCCTGCTATTGCGGGGCGCAGCCGCGGGCTATCTGCACAAGCATGAGCAGCTCTCAACATCGGGCCCGTATGCTTATACCCGCAACCCGCTCTATCTCGGCAGCGCGCTGGCGGCCGCGGGATTCCTGGTGGCGTGCCGCTCGTGGATCGCGGCCGCCATCCTAACGGCGTATTTCGCCCTTTTCTATCCGGCGGTGATTCGCCGCGAGGAGCAGGAGCTACGCTCGCTCTATGGAGCGGCGTTCGATCGCTACGCCGCTCGCGTGCCGTTGTTCTGGCCGCTACGGGCAGCGGGCGGCGCTGCTGGGGGCCAGCGGTTTTCCTGGGCGGTGTATTGCCGCAACCGCGAATACCAGGCGGCGCTCGGATTCCTGGCTGGAGTGGCGTTGCTCTGGCTGCGGATGCGCTGGCGCGGTTGAACTAATGCAGGCGATATACTTCGTTGATCAGTCGCCGAAATTTCGGCCGGTAGAGCAAGTCATAAACCTCTCCCTTCCCGGGGAACAATTGGAGTGCGACGCGGCGCGTGGCGGCGACTAGATCGTGAGCTTCCTCAAGGGGAATCTCGCCCTGAGCGATGATACTTAGAGCCAGGGTGACGACAATGCGGAGGCGGCGGACGCGTCTCGATTCCTCGTCAATCTCTTCTTTGGTTGGCGCGCGTTTGCCGTCCTCGCTCATGAGCCCGTTGGAGCGATTATAGCAGTTGCACCAAAAAGCAGCAAGTGAACGAAGAGCCCACACGCGAGCCGGTTCTCATCGTGCACCATGCAGCTACCTGGACGGAAGCGATGGTGATCCGCGGGCTGCTCGAGAGCGCGGGCATCGATTCGCCCGCTCCCACCTCCACAGATCCCTTTCCTCTCCGCGAGCCGCCCAAGGGCACGCACGGGGTGGAGATCCTCGTGCTTGCCTCACAGGCCGACGACGCGCGCAGCATCATCGCTGACTACAGGGATGGTGAAAGAGGGCCGGAGCTCGGTGAGGCGCCTTCCGATAAGCCCTCGGGCGACTAAGGAAACTTTCCTGCCTCCGCACATTCTGACTGCGTGAAGCAGCGGATGCGCAGCGCCTGGGCATCGCTCAGCGCCGTGATCGCGCCGTCGCGGTCAGTACGGAGTACACGCACGCCAGCCGTACGCAGTCGCTCGAGCACGTCGGGGTTTGGGTGGCCGAAGGTGTTGTTCTCGCCCACCGAGATCGCCGCCGTGCGTGGCGCCACCTGTGCCAGCCACTTCGCACTGGTCGAAGTCTTGCTGCCGTGGTGCGCCACCTTCAGGAAATCGGCCGCCAGTGGGTCGCCGTCTGCCAGCAGCTCGCGCTCCACCGGCCCTTCAATGTCGCCGGGTAGCAGAAGCGCCAGGCTGCCATGCTCCAGACGCAGCACCATCGAGTCATTATTCTTTGCCGAGGGCACTTCGTCGGAGGTGTCTGGCCAGAGGACCCGCCCGGCGACCCCTTCCCAGGCGAACGTTGCGCCCCGGAGATGATGCACGACGCGCACGCCACGAGCCTGGGCGTGTTCCAAAAGCGCCTGAAACGCGGGGCTGGCCACATCGCGACCCACCCAAAGCTCGCGCGCACGGAAATTCTCGAGCACCGCGCCCAGTCCGCCGAGGTGGTCGTGATGGGCGTGGGTGAGCGCGACCACGTCGAGTCGCTTCAACCCGCGATACCACAGGTACTGCGAGACAACCTGCTCGCCGACATCAAAGCCTGTGCGCGCGCCACCGATGCGGGGTACTCCGAATGCTCCACCGGCGTCAATCAGCATGGTGCGACCGCCGGGAAATGCCACAAACAGCGAATCGCCCTGGCCCACGTCGAGCACGGTGACCTCGAGCCGGCCGCGCTCGAGATTCGGCGCGAACGGGTAGATGGCAATCGCCGTGGAAAATATGGCGAGCAAGACTCCAGCCGGCAGCAGCCATCGTCTGCGCGCAGAGCGTAGAGCCAAAGCCATCAGGAGCAGCGCACCAAAAAATGCAACCAGTAGCAGAGTCGGCGGCCCCGGGATGCGGTAGGATGCCCACCCCCAACGCGTGAACCACTCGACCGAGGCGACTAGCGCGGCTACCAGCGCTCCGAGCAACTTCGCAAGGGCGGCTCCAAGTGCCTGCCACGCCAGACTCGCGCCGAGCGTCAAGAACCCGATCGGCACAATGAGCCCGGTCAACAGAACAGCAGGGATGTTGGCGAGCGGTCCCGCCAGGCTTACGCGGTGGAAGTAAAGCGCGAGAAGCGGGAGCATGCCAATTTGAAGGACGAAGGAGAGCACGAGAATGTCCCACAGACGCAGCGCACCTGCGCACGGCGCGGCCACGAGCGGCGCAGCGCGTGCGGCCAGCCGGCTGGGCAGCCGTCGCCCCAGCCAGCCGGCCGCGGCGCGGGCATCCAGACGGAATTGGGCGGCACTCGGAGGATGAGCGCCATCCCGGGTCGAGTCGCTCAGATGGTCGAGCGCGCGCCGGTAGGGCTCGCTCGAGCGATTGATCCACGGCACCGCCAACGCGCCGATGGTGCCAACAGCGAGGAACGAGAGCTGGAAGCTGGGATCGGCGAGCGCCGAGGGCCGCGCCACAAGGATCAGGAGCGCAGCAGCGGCGGCTGTATTGAGCAGCTCGACTCTGCGAACCAGCAGCCGTGCGCAAAGATAAATTGCGCCCATCAGTGCGGCCCGTAGAATCGGCGGGCGATCTTCCACGATGGCGACATATCCCGCTAACACCGCTAGGGTGAGCACCGTCGTGGCGAGCGAAGAGAATCGCAATCGCCGCCCGGCCCACAGCGCGAAGCCGGCCAGCGCGGCGACGTGCAGGCCAGCGATGACCAGCACGTGGTAGGCGGCGCTCTTCTGAAACGCTTCGGCGCGCTCGTGGTCAATGAAGCTGCGATCGCCCAGCAGCATCGCGCGGAGGATCGCGGCCCGGCCAGGCGCCGCGGCGAACAGCGCCTCCAGCCGCTCGAGCAGCCGACCGCGGGCGCGCGCCATCCGATGCGCCAGCGTTGGCGGCGGCTCGCCGAGCTTGCGGAGCAGTTCGGCGCTGCGCAGCGAGCCGGTCAGATGGATGTTTTCCCGCGCCAGAAAGCCCCGGGCATCGAAAGCGCCGGCGTTGCCGAAATTGCGCGGCACACGCGCGCGCACCAGCGCTTCAACGCGGTCGCCAGCGCGCACCACCGGAAGTGCCTCGCGCGCCTCGGGGCTACGGAAATAGCTGACGCGCAGGCCGCCAGCTACTGGAATGCCCTCGCCGGCGACTTCGACCTCCTCGAGGTCCAGCTCATGCCGCCAGCCCCATGGAAGACGCACGGGATCCTGACGCAGCCGCCCGCGCCAGCGCAACGCTTCGCTGGTGTCCACTCGATGCTGTGCGACCATATTGATGACGTGATTCGCCGGCATGGGCAGCGGCTCGAGGCGAGCCGCCGCTGCGCCCAGGAACGTCCACGCTATGATTGCCAGCACCCAAGCAGAGCTGCTTCTCGAGCGCAGCAGCAGGCCGAAGCCGGCGAGCAACGCAGCGCCCGCAAAGGCCAGCCACAGCGCTGGCTGAATGGGCGGCATCGGTGGCTGGCGGCCCGCGAGCGCGATGCCCGCAGCAAAGGCCGCGACGATCCACAGGGCAGGCAGCTTCATGAGCGAAGGCTCAACCGCACGAGCGTCTCAATATGATAGGTCTGCGGGAAGACGTCGAAAAGAAGGATCTCTTTGATCGCGTAGCGGCCCGCAGCGCCCGTCAAAGCCGCCAGATCCCGCGCCAGCGTCGCTGGATCGCAGGAAAGATAAGTGATGCGCGCAGGGGCAAGTTCGCTCAGCCGAACCAGCGCCTCCGGCGGAACGCCGGCGCGCGGAGGGTCAAGCACCACCATGTCGGGCGTCTCTTTCCATTCGGCGAGCAACGATTCGGCCGAAATGTTGACCTGCTGCGCGTTGGCCCGGGCGTGCTCGATGTTGGCTTGTAGGTCGCGCGCGGCGGCGAGGTTTGACTCGACGGCCAGTACGCGCTCGAAACGCTTTGCCAACGAGATAGTGAACAATCCAACTCCGGCGAATAGATCGAGCGCCAGGCGGCCGCTTTCTTCTCCAATGACGGCACGAACCAGCTCTTCCACCAGGAAGCGGTTCACCTGGAAGAACGAGAGATGGCCGACGCGGTAGCGGATTCCGTCGGCCTCGTAGTGAATGAACCCCGGTCCGAACAGCTCGAAGCGGTCGTGACTGGTTTCGTGCAGCAGGATCGTTTCCACGCCGGGCAGTGCCTCGCGGAGTATCTCCGCGAGCGCCGCGGGCGGAGCGTCGAAGCGCTCGAAACCGGCGTTGATGAGCAGATTGGTGTCCGCCGAATCGGCGAAGGCTTCCACTTCACATAACGCCGCTGGTGCTTTGCCCTGCGCTACGATGTTACGCAGCGCTGCGAGCGTTGTGGCGAGCCGTGGCGAGAGGATGGGACACTCGTCGACCGGGCAGAGCGCCGAAGAGCCTGCTTGGCGATAACCAACAGCGCCCCCGGCTCCGGCCGCAGCTGGGCGGAGCTTCCACTGGGCGCGATTGCGGTAGCCAAACGGTGGTGAAGCGCGCGTCGCGATGGGCCCGTCCCATTTCACGCGCCCGATGCGCCCAAGGGTCTCGCGCAGGATCCCGGTTTTGTAGTGGAGCTGGGCCTCATAGGGAATGTGTTGGTAGTGGCAGCCGCCGCAAATGGCGAAATGCGGGCACGGCGCCGCCGCACGCTCGGGCGAGGGAGACAGCATCCGCTCGACACGGCCGCGGACAAATTTCTTGTTACGGCCAACAGGGTGCACAGTGACCACTTCATCGGGCAGGACAAACGGCACAAAGACCGTGTGGCCCTCGTGATGGCCCAAACCCTCGCCACCGTACACGAGTTTTTCGATCTTGACGTCCAAAATGGCTCAGGGAAGCGGCGCCGTCCTACCTCACGTCAGGTAGAACAAGCTCAGCCGGGGCAGATCGTGTTGCTCAAACAGTCGCTTCTGCGTGTACTGGCGCTCGAGCTGGCCGAGTTGCTCGGCGGTCATCTTCCTGCGGTAGGGAGCGAGCTGGCGGTCCATCTCCCGCCGGATTTCTAGCAGCGAGGCTTCGCTCGCGCCCGCGGTCAGCGCCGCCGTCAGCTTCTGTTCAAGCACGGTCAGGCGGCGCTCCAGGTCCTCCAGGTCCAGCCGTGCCGGCGAATCGAGCAGCGGCAGCAGCTCTTCGAGTTTCTTGCAGGTCTCTACGAGGCGCGCAGCAAGCTCTGGCCCAGTTGCATGCAGCTTTTCCGCCGAGTGCTCGAGGCGCCTTGCGTTGCGCGCTAGGAAGCCGCGAAGCTCGTCCCGGGAAAACGTCTCGCTCGCCGTGGCAGTTTTCGTCTGTGGGCCCGATCCTGCGGCGGCCTCCTGATCCTGCGCGGCAGCATCCAGCACGGCCTCAACGCAATAGGCTAGGCTCTTCAACTGCCGGCCGCCAGCACCTCGGCGCGAGCGCTGGTAGCTCTCAAAGGCTCTATCAATGCCTTTGAGCACCGCAGGCAGCGGAATGCCGGCCTTCTGCCAGGTTTCCACAATGGCCCAATCCAGCGGTGAAACCAGCAGGTGGGCGCCGCGCTTTCGCCAGAAGTATTCCTCGATCTCCGTAAAGTAATTGAAATAATTGAACGCGTCCATGGGGGTCACCGGCTCAGCGCCGGGACTTCCGCGAGGCGGCCGGGGTTCCGCCCGCCATGGCGGTCCGGCCGGTCGGAGCCGTTTTTCCAGCGCGCGTTGCGACGTTGCGCTCCCAGATGATCCGCAGACCTTCCAGGGTGAGGAATTCGTCCACGGCCTCAATGTGGCGCGAGGCGCGCGCAATCAGCCGCGCCTGCCCACCCGTCGCGATCACTTTCGTCTCGCGTCCCAGTACCTCTTTCATGCGGCCGAGGATTCCGTCCACCAGGTCAACGTAGCCGTAGTAGAGCCCGGCCTGCATCGATGCCACCGTGTTGGTGCCGATGATCTTACCGGGGTCCTTGAGTTCGACCCGCCACAAGCGGGCAGCCCGTGAAAACAGGGCCTCGGCCGATATCCCAATGCCGGGGGCGAGCACGCCCCCAAGGTATTCACCGCGAGCGGAGACGGCATCGAAGTTGATGGCCGTGCCGAAGTCCACGGCGATGCATGGCCCGCCATATTTTTCATACGCGGCGACGGAGTTCACGATGCGGTCGGCGCCGACTTCCTGAGGATTTTCGTAGAGCACCGGCATGCCGGTCTTTACGCCCGGTTCGACAAACAACGCCGTGCCGCCGCAGTAGCGCTCAGACATCTCCGCCAGGGTGGAATTGAGCGGCGGCACGACCGAGCTGATGATGACGCCCTCGATCGCGCCCGGGTCGAGGCCCGCCGAGGTGAACAGGCTACGCGTGAGGATGCCGTATTCGTCGACCGTCTGGTCGCGGGCGGTGGTGAGCCGCCAGTGCGCCACCAGTTCGGCCCCGCGGAAGACGCCCAGCACGGTATTGGTATTCCCGACGTCAATGGTGAGCAGCATCAGGGTGCCTCGGCTACGTCGCCCGAGATGACCACCTGCGTGCGCCCGTCGTCGAGCTCAACGCGCAGCAGGCCGTTCGGCTCCAGGCCCGCGGTCGTGCCGACGTAGGTTTCCGTCGCCGTCGAGATGCGTACTCGCTTGCCGCGGGCGTAGCTGGAAACCTCGGCAAAGCGCGCCAGGATGGGGGCGGCAGATTCGGCCAGGAATAGATTGTAGTAGCGTTCCAGACAGCGCAGCAACTTCACCAGCAGCTCCAGCCGGCTGTGCACCCGGCCGGTTTCCATCCGCAGCGAAGTGGCGATCGGCTCCAGCTCCTCCGGCATGCGCGTGTGGTTGATGTTCAGCCCGATGCCCACGATGACGAAGTTGATGCGGTCGGGCTCGGCGTGCATCTCGGTGAGGATGCCGCAGAATTTCTTGCCGTGGAGTAGCAAGTCGTTCGGCCAACGCAGATC
>JBASRK010000266.1:0-13458 GCA_049273775.1 Candidatus Acidiferrales bacterium | reverse complement strand
CGCGCCGGCTTTGAAGGCCGGGAGAGTCAGTGGACCCTTTTCGCCTCGGCCACGGATTATAGAGGCGCACGGTAAGGCGTTTCAATCCCTGCGTGCCGCGCTTCCGACTTGCGACTCCACCAACTCGAAAACCTTCTGGCTGGTGCAAACCTCGTAGTAGGCGTGGCTGCCCGGACCGCCGATTCTCCCGTCCGGAAGCAGTTGCCGGACAAACCCCTTGCGGACGACGATGGGTTCGAGGCCTTCGCCGATGGGCGCTTCGCCGAAGTAAAACGTGACGCGTTCGGCGCCCCACGGCATCGGGCAGTCAGCTTCGACCGAGGTCATGGAGATCTCCTCGGCGAGTTTCGCGAAACCCTCCTCGTTCAATTCCACGCCGTTCAGGTTAAACCGGATCAGGAACTCATCGAGCTCCTCTTCAGCAGCTCCCTCCATCGCCGTCTGGAAGAGGAAGAGCTTGAAGAGCGAAGCGTACTGCGCCATCAGCCGGCGCGCCACCTTGGAACAGCTCGACAGGCGGTCCGAGAGATTCAACGCCCGAGAAATCATGATCCGGGAATCGCTGTCCATCCAGATCGTTGGCGCGGAGCCTTGAAAGGCGATGCCCACGCCCAGCTCCAGGCGCGGCAGGTCGGTGGACTCGGCGCGGTCGTTATAGGCCAGGGAGACGGCCAGGATCTCGCGGGCCAGCAAGCAGGCCTTGGCCACAGCGCGCTGGTGCTCACGGTTCGATTCGGTCTCGAAGATGGCCAGGACGATAGCGTCGCCCTCGATGAACACTTTGGCCGCGCCGTAGCGGTCCAGGATGCGTTTCACCGGCTCGTAGAGGTTGAGGCTCAGGTGCGAGGCCGGGTTGAGACCGCGGGCCAGCAGGTCTTTGGTGATTTGCGTCGAGCCGCGCACGTCGGCCTTGATCACCGCGTGCGAAACGACGCGGTCTTCGGTGGGCCGCGACTCATCCGGAAGAAGGAATTCGTAGAGGCTGTTGTTCAGGCGCGAAAGCTCGCGGGTGCGCTCGGTGCGGATCAGGTTGATGCGCTCCATGTTGGCGGCCAGGCGCTGATAGCCGTGCAGATCGCGGCGCAAGCGCATAAAGTCTCCGGCGAAGCGGATCGCAAGCGCGCGGGCCTCCTCCGGCGGATAGCGGCGCAGCTTGCGAGCTAGGTCTTCGATTCGCTTCAGCGAAAACCGCCGGGCGGGAAACTGCTTGAGGATCTCCTCGACGCGCTTCAATTCGTCGCGGAAAACCAGCGCCCGGCGGAGCTGCTGCAAGTGCACCGGCGGGCAGAAGTCGAGATAGAGGTTGCGCAGCTCGTAGCTGGCCAGAACGTGCAGCAGAAGATCGCGTTGCTCCAGGCGGCTCATCCACTCGTCCAGCAGCCGTGTCCGGGTCTCCGCCGCCTCACCGCTTTGGCCGCCTGCCCACTGCGGATCGAACAACCGTCGCGCATTCTCCGGCTCGTTCAGGTAATCGCCCAGCCGGCTCTGATACTCCTGGTTCAGGAACTCCATTTTCCCCTTGGCCGCTTCCAGCCGCGGACCCAACTCGGTGAGCTTGTTCTGGAGATGCTTGAGCCGGCGCTCGATCTCGGCCAGCTCGGCCCGCAAACTGGCTGGTTCGGAACGCCAAGGCAGGCGGGAGAGCAGGCCGTCGCCGCGCTCCAGGCGCCGCGCCAGAGCTTCCTTTTCCTCCTCCAGGCGAGCGAGTTCGTTGCGCGTGGTGAGGGCGGCCTCTACCAGCTCGTTGTGGGTCTTCCCGGCGTCGCCGATCCCCTCGCCCGGGCCGCCCGCCCGCACCGATTCCCGGAGGAACTCGAGCAGCATCGCGTCAATCGTCTCGAAGCGATCCTGGTCACGCAGATAGTTGCCTAGCAGGACGTACTGCTCCAGGTAGAGCACATCGTCTTTCCCCCCCTCGACGAAGATCAGGCGGTTCTTGAGCAGGTCATAGGTCTCGCTGAACTCCTCGCCAAACAGGGCGCGTCTCGATTTGCACAGGATGTTCTCTTCCATCTCGACCAGAGCCTGGTAGATCTGCTGGCCGACCTGGCGGAAGGTATTGCGGCGGTCGGCCTGGACTTCGGCCAGGCGAGCCTTCATCAGGTGGCCCTGCTCACCTTGCTCGAAATGGCTGCCGCGGCTGCGGATCCACTCCTTGCCTTCGAGTACCAAGTTGGAAAATTGGTTGCCGATCTCCTGCGTCAGGAATTTCAGCAACGAGAGCCGGAGCAGCAGGTCCAGTTCGATGTTCTTCTCGTACTTGGCACGGGTTAGCGAGGTCTGGAGCAATTCGGCGAGCTGCTTCTTCCACGCGCCGACCTCGTGCAACTTGTACGAGCGCTTTTCCCGCCCTAAGAACTGCGTCAGCCCGGTCGTCTGCCGGATCAGCTCCAGGAGGTATGTGCGGGTTAGCTCGACGAACCGCTGGCTGAGGAAAACATCGTAGTGGATGTTATCCACACCGATGGTCAGCGTGCCGAGCAGCAGCTCGGCGGAGTAAGTCTTCAGGTCGATCCGGGCAAGTTGCCCCGACAAAGGCACACTGGGACGGTCCGCCATGCGCTTGACGCAGAAATCTCCTGCTTTCAATGTAACAAACCCGATTCCCCGCGGACAAGGAGACTAGTCCAACCCGTTAATAGCGGAGCGGCTCGCTGTCTAGCAGAGACATGCGGGAAAAGAAGTGTCGCGGGTTGCGGCGGGAGCCCTCCCCGGGATGACTACAAGCCCATGATCTGAAACCCGGCGTCCACGAAGAGAATGTTGCCGGTGACGCCGCGACCCAGGTCGCTGGCGAGAAACACCGCGGCGTCGGCCACTTCGGCCGGATCGGTGTTGCGGCGAAGAGGCGCGTGCTGGGCGACTCCTTCCAACACTTTCGAGAAGTCCTTGATCCCCCGGGCGGAGGTGGTCTTCACCGGTCCCGACGAGATGGCGTTCACCCGGATCTGCTGCGGGCCCAGGTCGCTCGCCAGGTAGCGCACGGTGGCCTCGAGCGCCGCCTTCGCCACGCCCATCACGTTGTAATTCTGCACGACGCGGGTGGAACCGAGATAGGTCAGCGTAGTAATGGAGCCTCCGGCGGTCATCAACGGCGCCGCAGCCCGCGAAACGGCCAGCAGCGAGAAGCTGCTGACCTCCTGCGCCAGCAGGTAGCCTGAGCGCGAAGTTTCCAGGAACGGCCGGCTCAAGTCCTCGCGGGCGGCGAAGGCGATGCTGTGCACGACTGCGTCCAGTCTTCCGCCGTCATCTCTGAGGGATTGGGTGAGCTGGCCGATTTCCTGCTCCTGCTGGACGTCGCATGCGCAGAGCCGGGCAGCCTTCAGCTCGTGACCCAGCTCTTCGACTGTCTGCTTCACTCGCTCGCCCTGATAGGTGAGGATGAGCCGGGCGCCTTCGCGGGTAAATGCTTGGGCGATGGCGTAAGCGAGACTCCATTTGTTGGCCACCCCGAGCACCAGCGCGGTCTTGCCGGCGAGTAGATTGGACATGGTCACTTTCCGCTCCTTATTCAGGACTGGTTTCCGGGCTCGGGCGCCCTGTCCGCGAGCTCGCCGGGAGAATCTGCGATGGTAATGCGGCGGGTATCGCCACCCCGGTGCTCGAGCCGCACGTGTACCGAGGGCCAATCGGTGCGCAGCGAAAACCGCTCGGACCATTCCACGACCACCACCGAAGGTTCCGACAGTACGTCCTCGAGCGCCAGCGTCTCCAGGTCGTGGAAATTCTCCACGCGATAGAGGTCCACATGGTACACCTTGCAGTGATTGTGAAACTCGTGCACCAGCGTGAAGGTCGGGCTGGTGACCTCCTCCTCGGCGCCCGCGCCCAGCCCGCTGATAATGCCCTTGGTCAGAGTGGTCTTGCCGGCGCCCAGTTCGCCGGAGAGCAGCACGACGACCGGCGGGGTGAGCTGCGCCGCCAACTCCCTGCCCTTCTCGATCGTATCCTCGGCCGAGCGGGTGATGAATTCTCTACGAGCCACGGTCGAGCTCCGACCGAACCTGCCGGAACGCCTGCGGTATGGCCGCGAGCAGATCGGAAGCGATCATGGGCGCCTCACCCGAACGCGCTGCGGCCAGATCACCTGCCAGCCCGTGCAAGTAAACGCCAAAGCCCAGCACTGTTTCCCAGTGCTCTGTGCCGAACTGAGCGGTCAGGCCCGCCAGCATCCCGGTGAGGACGTCGCCGGTCCCGCCCGTGGCCATTCCCGGGTTCCCAGTGGAGTTGACGAACGCGCGCCCATCGGGCGTAGCGATGATGGTTCGATAGCCCTTCAGCACCACATACGCGCCCCAGCGCGCCGCAGCCTGCTGCGCCACCTCGAGGCGATTGGCCTGTACGTCTTGCGTCGTGCGCCCGAGCAGCCGGGCCATCTCGCCCGGGTGCGGGGTCAAGGCGAGTGCCGCAGACATGCGCTTCTTCAGCTCATCGGCGCGCCCGGCAAAGGCGTTCAGGCCGTCGGCATCGAGGATCGTCGGCAGTGCGCACTCGGCCAACACTGTGCGCACAAACTGCTGCGTTTCGCTGTAGGTCGAAAGACCCGGACCGATGGCAAGAACATTCTTGCCCCTGACTAGCTCGGCGAAGCGGCCGTAGTCAAGGTTGCGCAGAGCGATGCTGCCGGCCTCGGTGGCCGCCAGCGGCGCCGTCATCATTTCCGGAAGGCCGGAGGCTACGATCGGGAGAACTGCGTCGGGAGTGGCCACAGTCACAAGCCCCGCGCCGACGCGCAAGGCGCCCGAGGCGGCCAGCACGGCGGCGCCGGACTTGCCGAGCGAGCCGGCCACGATCAGCGCGTGTCCGTAGTCGCCCTTGTGGGCATCCGGAGGGCGGCGCAACGGCAGTGCGCGGAACTCGCCGGCCTCGAGCCAGTGAAACTTCAAATGTGCCACCTCTTCGAGCAACTGTGGAGGCGTCCCGATGCCCCGCACCACTAGTTTTCCGACGCGGGCGGAATCGCGAGAAAGCAGTTGCCCCGCCTTTGGGGCGGTGAACGTAACCGTATAGTCGGCCGCGATCACCGGTCCGTCGGGATTGGACGCGGTGACTGCGTCTGACGGCAATCCGGAGGGAGTATCTACGGCTACTACTTGCACTCCACGAGGACGGTTGTTCACGTCCTCGATCACTCTAGCGAGCAAACCCTCGACAGGGCCGCTCAAGCCGGTTCCGAGCAGCGCGTCCACAACGATTTCGGCGGTCGCCGCAGAGCCCCTGGCCGCTTCCCAATCCGAGGCTTGCGTCACGACGTGAAGCTCGCCGGAGTTTTCCCGCCAGCGCTTGAGATTTGCGGCAGCGTCGCCGCGAACAGTTTCTGGCTGAGCGAACAGATACACGGCCGGGTGGGCGCCCTGTTGCTTGAGCAGACGGGCAACGACCAGGCCGTCGCCACCGTTGTTCCCCTTCCCGCAGAGGATTGCCACCCTGCGCTTCGGCAGGTCCGGGAACTGCGCTTCGAGGAACTCGGCAACCCTTCCGCCGGCGTTTTCCATCAACCCCAAGCTGGGGATGCCAAAGCGCTCGGCGGTCAGCCGGTCCGCTTCGCGCATCTCGGCCGCGGTGAGGACTTTCATGCGCCCTTCGCCCGAATCAGGCCTCGCTCGAAGAGGCCCGGCACATTCCCGGCCGGGCCGAACAGAGTTCTCTATAGCATCCATCCGCCACTGACGTTGAGCACCTGGCCAGTGACGTAGTCCGCTTCCTCCGAAGCAAAGAACTTGACGGCCGCGGCCACATCCTCGGCCGTCGGGGGCCGTCCGACCGGGAAGCGGGCATCGCGGATGCGCCGCGCCTCATCGAGCGTGAGCTCTCTTTCATCGAGATTGGATGGATTGACCACGTTGACGGTGATGCCGTGCTTGGCCTCCTCGATAGCCAGCGAACGCGAAAAGGCCACCACGGCAGCCTTGGCCGCGGCATAGGCGGAGATCTTGGCCTGGCCGAAGGCCCGCTCGGCGCCCACCGCCCCCAGATTGATGATGCGTCCCCAGCGCTGGTGCCGCATGGTTGGCAGCGCCGCCTTGCTGACGTAGAGCACGCTCAGCAGATTCGAGTTGAGAATTTCCTGCCACTCCTCGAGGCTGGATTCGGCCAGCAACCGCCAGCGGAACTCCCCGACATTGTTGACCAGGATGTCCAGCCGGCCATACCGTTCGGCAACCGTCTCCACCAGAAAACTGGCCTTGGAGGGTTCCGTGACGTCGGTCTCGATGGCGAATCCCTCGGCGCCCGAGGCTTGCAATTCACGCAGGGTATTCTGTGCCGCGGCCTTGTTCGAGCGGTAGGCGATGGCCAGCCGCGCTCCTTCGCGCCCCAGCGCCGCGGCAATTCCCTTCCCGATGCCACGCGTGCCGCCGGTCACCAGCGCCACCCTCTGTCGCAGAGACAACCGCCCTCCCTCGGAAAAGCCTGCCAGTATATCCGAAGCGTTCCCCCAGCGGCCCCCCTATTCCAACCGGGCGACAATTACTGTCATGTCGTCGGCCTGCTCGGGCGAGCCGCCCCATTCCTCGGCGGCCGTGATCAGGGTCTCGGCCAAGGCGTGCGGCGAGGCATGGCGGTGGCGCACGGCCAGCTCGGTAAGCCGCTGGCTGGAGAATTCCTCGCCATAGACGTTCTCCGGCTCGACCAAGCCGTCGCTATAGGCCAGCAGCACACTCCCCGGTTCGATTTGCATCGTGCCCTGGTCGTAGGTGCAGTCGTCGAACAGCCCGATAACCATGCCGCCATCCTCCAGCTTGGTTACCCGCTCGCTTACAATGCAGAGGGGCGGCAAGTGGCCCGCGTTGGTGTAGCGCAAGGTGCGGGTCGCCGCGTCGTACACGGCAAAGAAAAATGTTGCGTAACGTTCCGGCGATGTATTTAGAAACAAGTAGCGGTTCAGACGCGCAACCAATTCCGCCGTGCTCTGCGCCGACCCGCCGTCCCCCAGCACTTGACTGTGCAAGGCCGCCTGGAGGCTTGCCATCAGCAATGCGGCTGAGATTCCCTTTCCGCTGATATCCCCGATAGCGATGCCCAAGCGAGTCGGTCCCAGACGGATAAAGTCGTAATAGTCTCCGCTGACCACGCGCGCGGCGCGGCACATCGCCTCCAGTTTGATCCCCGGCAGGGACGGCAGGACCTGCGGAAAGAGCTGCGCCTGCACCTCGCGGGCGATAGAAAGCTCGTTTTCCATGCGCTGGCGCTGGCGCTGCTCCTCAATCAGCGTGCTGATGGAGCTGGTCATGGTATTGAAGGATTCCGCCAGCGCGCCGAGCTGGTCCTGGCGCTGGATGCGGACGCGGTGCGTCAGGTCTCCAGCCTGCACGTCCTCTGTGGCGCGATACAGGTCGGCGACCGCATGGGTGATGGTCCGCGTCAGCAGGATGCCGGCCACCAGCGCCGCCACCTCCAGGCTCAGGAAAACAACGCCGATGAAGAGCAGGCTGGTCAGCGTCGCGCTGCCGATCTCTCCCAGCGAACTGAACAGCCGGCGGTTCAAATGAGAAGGTCGCGCTGAAAAAAAGACCAGCACCGGATTGGTGCCCTGAGATGCGCCGCCCGGACCGAGCGCGACCGCGTCCAGCTTGGCCACGCCGTCCACCAGATAGTCGAACCAATTGGCCCGGGGCGGAGGGGCGCGTCGCCGGGTAGAAACCTGGCCTGCGCGCAGGAGCAAGAAACGCCGGTCGCCGATCCCGATCGAGCCCTGGATCTCACCCTCGGCGGCCGGCCGGGTCACGGTCAGTTGCAGAGGACCGGTTTCCGGAGCCACGGATTCCAATAGCTCCGGAGTCACCGGGACCGAAACAGAGACCATGACCGGACCGCCCGGCGTCGAGCGTGCCGCCACGGCGCGCAGCCACACTTTCTCCCCCGACTGAACGAGCCCGGCAAAGTGCTGGGAATTCGGCCCGGCCTGCCTTCTCAGCAGCTCTTCGCCCGAATTGAATTCCACCTCGAGGCCGGGGAGCTCAGCCCGCTCTACGTCGAGCATGGGAGATAAGGGCCGTGCAGCGGCGCGGCCCGCGAAGAGCTCGCTGCCCCTGGCGCTGAGCGTGGCCACGACGGCATCGGCCACTACGGCAGCCTTGTCAATGCGCTTCTGCAAGTCGCCGTAGATCAGATAGGCGCCCAATTGCCAGTAGAGGATGTAAGCGGAGAGCGCCACCATCACCAGCAGCAACAAGACAGGCACAACAGCGATGAACAGGTAGGCGACAATCAAGCGGTTGCGCAGGCTCCAGAGCAGCCCGGTGCGCGCCCAGGCCAGCGCCCGGAAGAGAAAGTAGCCCAGCGACAGAAAGAAGAGAAACCCAATAAAACGGCTCAGAGGGAGTTCCCGCTGAAAGGCGCGGGCCAGACCGGCCAGGGTGTAGAGGAAGACAAACGTCAAGGCGACGCGGTCCAGGCGAGACGTCCGCCGCCAGAGAGAGCGCACACGGCCAAGAGAATACGCAGTCATAGAGCAATTGAAAGGACTTCGGCGCGTTTCGACTCAGGGAGTGCGGAGAGCGAAGACCTCGCACATCGTGTCCGACCGAATGAGCGCCCCGCACTCCCCGCCCAGCACAACTTCCCGGACTGAAAACCTATTGTCCCGCCCGACCGCTGATCCGGCTGTGATGGCGGCTATAGGTGAAGTAGATCACCAGGCCGATGACCAGCCAGATGATGAGGCGCGCCCAGTTGATCCACCCCAGTTTGTACATCATGTAGCCGTTGAAAACGATACCGAGGAGCGGAACCACGGGCACCCAGGGGGTGCGGAACGGGCGTGGCTGGCCGGGATTGGTGCTGCGCAAAACCAACACCGCAATACACACGATCACAAACGCCAGAAGAGTCCCGATATTCACCATCTTTCCGATATCGTCGATGGGCGTCAAACTCCCCACAATCGCCGCCAGCAGGCCGACCAAGATGGTGTTCTTGTAGGGCGTGCGGAATTTCGGATGGATGGCGGCGAAAAAACCCTTGGGCAGCAGCCCATCCTTGGCCATCGAATAGAGCACCCGCGTCTGGCCCAGCAGCATCACCAGCATCACGCTAGTCAGCCCGGCCAATGCGCCAGCGGTGATCAAGTAAGAGGCTTTGGTCAACCCGCGGTCCAGGAAGGCCCTGGCGATGGGCGCTTCAATGTTGACATCGTTCCACGGAACCATGCCGGTCAGCACGGCGGCCACGAGAATGTAAAGCACGGTGCAGATCAGCAGCGAAACGATGATGCCGATCGGCAGGTCTCGTTGCGGGTTGCGGGCCTCCTGCGCCGTCGTGGACACCGCATCGAATCCGATATAGGCGAAGAAGATGTACGCGGCGCCCGCCCCAATCCCTGAGAAACCCATTGGCGCGAACGAGGACCAGTCATGGCCCCAGTTGGACCTGCTGATATAGCGCATACCCAGGGCAATGACGAACAGCACGACGCCGAGCTTCAGCATTACGATGCCAGCGTTAAACCTGGCGCTCTCCTTGATGCCGATGACCAGGATGGCGGTGATGACCAGGGCGATGCAGAACGCCGGGAGGTTGAAGCCCATGTCCATCCCGAACATTTGCGGCGCGCCGACCAGGTCGTGCGCGCGTTGGACCAGCTCGGCGGAGTGCGCGTCGATTACCGCGTTCATTTTTTGAAGAAACGCCTGCGTGCCCTCCACGAGGCCGGGGTCCGCGGCGTGCGCCATGTCACGGGCGATTGTCTTTTCGGCGACCCGGAGCGCGGTCCAGTGGTCGTAGGCCAGCCAAAGCGGGATCTTGATATGGAAGATCTTCATGAACTCGATAAAGTGGTTGGACCATCCCGAGGAGACCGTGCTCGCGCCCATCGCGTATTCCAGGGTCAGGTCCCAGCCGATGATCCACGCGAACAACTCGCCCAGCGTCGCGTAGGCGTAGGTGTACGCGCTCCCGGCCAGCGGGATCATGGCGGCGAACTCGGCGTAGCAGAGCCCCGCGAAGGCGCAGCCCAGCCCCGAAAGCACGAAAGAGAGCATCAGCCCCGGCCCCGCGTAATGGGCGCCCAGCCCGGATAACACAAATATGCCGGCGCCGATGATGGCGCCGATGCCCAGAGCGGTGAGGGAAACCGGGCCGAGGGTGCGCCGCAACGTATGCTCGCCGGACTCCTGGGCTTCGTTCAGCAGCATCTCCATGGGTTTCTTCGCGAACAGTGGATTCCCCATGCGCCGGTTTCTCCCTTGTGAAATTTGCCAGTCCGCTGGACTGGGGTTCAGCTTTCGTTACCCGAGGGCCCGTGCTCCGATTTTCCCCGCCACAGCAGATACACCGGTACGCCAACTAAGACAATGACCAAACCCGGCCAAGTCGTCTGCGTTTTATAAAGGATCAGCGCGAGCATGATCACCGTCGCCGCAACGATATACAGGATGGGAACGACCGGGTAGCCGAATGCCCGGTACGGCCGCTCGGCGCTGGGCCGTTTACGGCGAAGGACGAACAACCCGGCGATGGTCAGCACGTAGAAGATCAGCACGGCAAAGACAACGTAATCGAGAAGGTCGCTGTAGAGATTGCCGTACCGCTCTACCCCGGTGCCCGGATCGATGATCCGGGTGCGCGGCAGCACCAGCACCGCCGTCCAGACACCTTGCAGGACCAGCCCCATCGCTGGCACACGCTTGTCGTTCAGTTTCGCGGTGGCCTTGAAGAACACGCCGTCGCGAGCCATCGCGTAGTACACGCGGGCGCCGGCCAGGATCAGCCCGTTGGCGCAGCCAAACGTGGAGATCATGATGGCCACGGCCATGATCGTCGCCCCACCGCCGCCCAGGATGGCGTTGAGCGCCGCCGTGGCGACGCGATCGTCGGGCGCCTGCTGAATTTTGGCTAGCGGCAGAGTGACCAGGTAGGCGACGTTGGCCAGAATATAGAGCAGGATCACCAGGCCCGTGCCGAGGGCCAGGGAAAGCGGGACGTCACGCCGGGGGTTTTTCACCTCTCCCGCGGTAAACGTGATGTTGTTCCAAGCGTCCGCGGAGAACAGCGAGCCCACCTGCGCGACGCAGAAAGCGATCAGCAGTCCGAACGCGCCGGTGGCCGCCGAGACCGCCGGGAAGAGCGACCGCAGCGCGTCGGCCCCCGGCTCGATGGCCTGCGCTCCGTGGGGCGTCCAGAGATCCCTGAAGTTGGCCGCCACGGCCTCCGCATTGCGCCCCACGAAGATGCCCAGCAGGATGAGTCCGAGCAAAGCAAGCGTCTTGGCGGAAGTGAAAATGTTCTGGATGAGCTTGCCCAGCCGGAGCCCTCGCGTGTTCGCCGCGGTGAGGAACACGATCAGCAGGATAGCGATCAACTGCTGCCAGGACAGGCTGATCGCGTATTTCGAGGAAAGGATGATGGGCTTGATGATCCAAGCCGTGGGCGAGACCGCGGGGACCAGCACTCCCAGGAAGCGCGCAAAGCCGACGCACACCGCGGCAATCGTGCCGGTCTGGATCACAAGGAACAGCGTCCAGCCGTAGAGAAAACCCCACAGCGGAGAGTACGATTCGCGCAAGTAGATGTACTGTCCGCCAGCGTTCGGCATCATCGCTGCCAGTTCGCCGTAGGAGAGCGCTGCGGCGACTGTCAGCACTCCGGTGATGACCCAGGCCATGAGCAGGCCCCCGGCCGAGCCGGTCTGCCGGGCGATGTCGGCGGAGACGATGAAAATGCCCGAGCCGATCATCGAGCCGACGACGATCATTGTCGCATCGAGCAGGCCGAGCCCCTTTACAAGCCCGCTGTCTGCCGGCCTCTGGTGGGCCGCGATGGTTCGTGGGGTATCAGACATCAGCGCACCCCCTTAACTTGCCCTATCCGAAACCTGGGCGGCCACTTTCAGAAACTGACGCGCTCGCAGAGCAGGCTCGGCGGCGCAGAGCAGATCGCGCGCCACCGCCACCGAGTCGGCGCCGGCGCGAAACACGTCGCTGGCGCGCTCCAGCGAGATCCCGCCGATCGCGACCAGCGGCTTCCGGGTCAGCGCTCGCGCCCCCTCGAGGAACTCCAATCCCACCACCGCATCCGCGTTCTCCTTGGTATGGGTTGAAAAGATAGGGCCGACGGCGATGTAGTCGGCCGATGTCTTGTCGGCGCGCGCGAGTTGCTCCACGGTGTGCGTCGAGACGCCGACCCAGCGCTCGGCCCCGCAGATGCCCCGGGACTCTTCCACGCCGAGATCCTCCTGGCCCACATGCACGCCGTCCGCCCCGGCCAGCACGGCGACGTCGGGACGGTCGTTCACGACAAACCGCACCTTACGAGACTTCAAAGAACTCGCCAAGTCTCTGGAAACCTGAAAAAGAAAGCGGGAGGATGCCTGTTTGTTGCGGTATTGGATGAGCTCGACCCCGGATTCTGCCAACATTTCTGCGAAGGCTAGCTCCGACGTCCTGAGCAAACTGGCGTCTATTATTGCATAGAGCGATGGAAAGACAAGTTTCATTTGGCGTCATCGCACGAGCACGAGAGTGAAGCGATCGAGGAAGTGGGTATCGAGGTTGCCCGCGGCGAAATCCTCGTCCGCAAGAATGCGGCGGTGCAGCGGGATGGAGGTCTGGATCCCTTCGATGACAAACATCTCCAGAGCCCGGCGCATGCGGGCGATGGCCTCGGGGCGGTCGCGGCCGCGGACGATCAGCTTGGCGATTAGCGAATCGTAGTAGGGCGGGATGACCGCGTCGGCATAGGCGGCCGTATCCACGCGCACTCCGGTCCCGCCGGGCATCTGGAAAGCAGTGATACGCCCAGCGGAGGGAACGAAGGTCTCGGGATCCTCGGCGTTGATGCGGCATTCGATGCTGTGCCCGCGAAACTCCAACTGTCCCACGACCTCGCCGAGCTCATCTCCCGCCGCCAGGCGGATCTGCGACTTTATGAGGTCCACGTTGGTGACCATCTCGGTGACCGGATGCTCCACCTGGATGCGGGCATTCATCTCGATGAAGTAGAAGTTGCCGTCTTCATCCCGCAGGAATTCCATCGTGCCGGCGTTGCTATAGCCGATCTTTTTCAGGGCCTGCGCCACCTGCGTCCCCAACTGTTCCCTCGTGCCGGGATCGAGAGCGGCGGAGGGAGACTCCTCGATCAGTTTCTGGTGGCGCCGCTGGATGCTGCACTCGCGCTCGCCGAGGTGCAGGACGTTGCCCCGGCGGTCGCCCAGGACCTGGAATTCGATGTGCCGCGGTCGTTCGATGAACTTTTCGATGTACAGGTCGGGTATCCCGAAGGCCTGCTGGGCCTCGCTCCGGGCGGTCTGGAACGCGTTGACCAACTCGTCTCGGGCACGCACAACGCGCATGCCACGACCGCCGCCGCCCGCGGACGCCTTGAGGATGACGGGATAGCCAATCTCGCGGGCGACCTTGACCGCCTTCTCTTCGTCCTCCACGACCCCCGGCGAGCCGGGGATGACCGGCACCCCCGCCTTGGCCATGGTCTTCTTCGCGCGGCTCTTGTCCCCCATGAGCC
>JBASRK010000265.1:0-14584 GCA_049273775.1 Candidatus Acidiferrales bacterium | reverse complement strand
GGCAAAAGAGGTCTCTTCAGTGTACCAGCATGCCCAAGGAACGCAAAAGACGCTTTAACTAAGACATTCTAAACTTCCCCTCCGAAGGCCCTCGAATGCCGTAGAGCTGCCCGCAGATGCCCCCCGGCAGTCCGCCCAGACCTGACCCTGAGTGGGTCCTTCCGCTCTCACCCATGTGCCGCCGTGTCCCTACAGGAGCGCGTTCCATGACCCGGGTACCGAAGAAAAAGTGGCCTCCGTACCATCGCTGCGCCGGAAGAGCCCGGGGACACTGTCGCTGGACATTCAGGGATGAGGAAAACCAATCCAGCGCTCGCCATTCTTGTCCTGGCCGGGCTGTTGCCCCTCGCCGCGCTCGCAGACAAATTCTCTCCGCAGGTGCATACCCGCCCGGCGAGCCTGTGTGACTGCGGCTGCGGCGCCACAAAGATGGCACCCGGCTGCACTTGGGTCTGTAAGCCACCCAAGAGCCACAGCCAGTGGTGGGCGACTCCTTGCCAAAAGCGCCCCGCCTCACGCCCATCGAGGAGCCCTGATTCGCGTCCCTATCCGCCCGACGACGACCCCGAGATCGCCCGCCGCTAGTTCCCGCCGCAACGAAACCTTTCTGCCTTGAGTCTTCGAATCTGTTCCTGGATTCGAACGGCCGAAAACAGCCCGGTACGGCGTGCCGGACGCCAAGCTTCTTGGAAGGATTTACGGGCGATGACGAGTCTCTGAGGCGTCCGGCGAAGTAGCCCGCGCGGTGGACTGACAGAGAACCCCAATGAGTTCATATGGTCTGACATTCTCTCGGTGCATTAACTACTTCGGGTGAAGTGACTTGACCTGTCAGGCGCAACCTGAGATCATCATACTGCTTGGTCCAGAATAGTTAATTGTGCGCAGGCATCGAGTGGGCGTTTGCTGAGGGATTCAGATAGCGACCCGCAGAATCGGGGCTTGAGCAGAGAGATCCGGCGGCTCCTGCCGAGGTTACAGAGTCCTATTTCTCCCAACTGCTGACTCGGAAGAAATCGCTCCACGTCTGACGGATCAAATATTCATGACAGTATGGCAAAAATTCTTGAACCTCCGGAGCGGTAAGCTCTCGAAGCTGGCCGATGTCCAGCGCAGGGCTCTGCCTGCGGGCGGAGTTATCCGCGTGCGAGAAATCGCGCCGCAGGAGCGAGCATGAGCCAGACCGCCACTCAGGAAATTCGATCCTGGGAACGGCCCTTTTGGAGACCTGTCCGAGGCAAAGCCGGGGTTCTTTTTTATCTTGTCCTGATACACGTATTGGCTGTCATCGGGCTGATTCTTTTTCCGCTTCCGAGCTTGAAGGTTCTCAGCTTCACTCTGCTTTTCACGGCTCTCGGCGGTTTCGGCACCACGGTCTGTTACCACCGCATGCTGGCGCACCGCACTCTCAAGCTGAACAAGCTCATCGAGCACCTGCTGGTTTTCGGGGCCATGTTCAACGGCTCAGGAGCCCCGGCAAGTTGGGTCGCCTACCACCGGCTCCATCACTCACATGCCGATACACCCGACGACATCTCCAGCCCCCAGCAAGGGGGCTTCTGGTGGGCGCACCTGCGCTGGCTTTATCAGTCGGCGCCGGCGGACACCAAGCGCTGGTGCCCGGAGCTGACCAGACGGTCCTACAAGTTTTGGGAATATGCCCAAGTCCCTGTGATCCTGCTCTCCCTGTTCTGCGGCCTCGCCCTCGGCTGGCAGGGCTTCTTCTGGCTGGGCGCAATCCGTCTGGTCTATTCGCTGCACGGGCAGTGTTTGGTGAACAGTCTCACCCACCTGGGCCACGCCGAAAAAGGAGACTCCAGCAAGAACGTCTGGTGGCTGGGACCGTTCCAATTGACCGCCTGGGGCGAGAACTGGCACAGGAACCACCACTCCAACGCCGGCTCGGCGCGCCTCGGCCTGCGCTGGTGGCAGACAGACATCGGGTGGTACTTCATCTACGCCCTGGAAGCGGTCGGGCTCGCCAGCAACGTAAAACGACCCCGAGCACGATAGGCCCAGGCAGTCTCGTTCTCCCTTCAGGAGTTGCTCCCGAAGATCGGCAGAAGGGTGCCCCTGACGCGACGCTCCTACGTGAGAGAGTCACTCCACTTGGAATGCGACGAACATCAGTTTCGCCTCCCGCTCGATCTGGAGGACCACCGGGTTGTTGGGCTTCAGAGGACCCAATGCCGAGCGAAGGCCTTCTAGACTCACAACTGCGACACCATTGATGGCGTGGATGACATCCCCCGTCGTTAGCGGAACGTCGGCGCTGCGCGCATCTGCGGCCCTGGCCGCCACGATGACTCCGGACGGTACCCGAAGATCAGGCAGCATGTGTGCAATCTTGCTATCGATCTCGATCCCCAATACCCCTAATTTCCCGACAAGGCTTTTGTCGGGGTTCACTAAATCGGCCAGGCGGTCCATCTCGTGCGGACGTTCGATGACCGGAACATCCAGGAATATTTTCTCGGTTTCGCGAAGGACTCCCAGTTTCACTCGCTCTCCGCCGCTGCGCGTATAAAGATGGAATGCCAGCAAGGGAAGGCTGTCGATCGGCTTATCGTTGATGCTGAGGATGATGTCTCGCACTTTCAATCCTGCTCCGTCAGCCGGGCCTCCCGGCAGAACATCCGATACGATTACGCCCCAGTCCCTCGGCAGGCCCAGTCCGGCGGCCAGATTCGGAGTGATGGTCTGAACTCCAATTCCAATCTCGCCGCGATGCACGTGGCCATACTTTCGGAGTCGCGGGTAAGCAACAGTTACGATAGCGCTGGGAATTGCGAATCCCAAGCCCTGGTTGCCCCCGGACTCCGTCAGGATGTAGCTGTTGATGCCGACGAGTTCACCGCTAACGTTCACCAGCGGGCCTCCGCTGTTTCCGGGATTGATGGGGGCGTCGGTCTGGATGTAGACCATCGGGCTGTCGGGTTCCGGTTGGCGGGCAACTGCACTCACCACACCCATGGTCACGGAGTTTCGCAAACCTTCGGGGCTTCCGAAGGCGAAAACCACCTCGCCTTGCCGAAGCTTGCTGTAATCGCCGATCGGAAGCGCCGGTAGACCCTTCGCCTCGGTCTTGAGTACCGCGAGATCAATCTCGCGGGCCATCCCGACGATTCGGGCCTCCACGGCGCGCCCCCGGGCACTGACGAGTGATTGGACCGGTGATTCATCTGCGGCTGCCGTAGAAACAATCACTTGAACCCGCTGAGCGCCGCTGACCACGTGAGCGTTTGTCAAGACGTACCCATCGGGATCAATGATGACGCCGGAACCAATACTTCGCTGCCTCCCGATTACGAGACCCGTGTTGCCGCGGCCCTCCTCGAGCGGGCCGTACCCCGTCACAAGCACCTGGACGACGCTCGGCGAAACCCGTCTTACGAGCGCCTCCACCGAGCTGCTGAGCTGATGCAAGGAATCCGGAGCGCCCGCCCTGCTGGGGGTTTGAGCCGAGAGCCCGGACACAAACAGGAAACATGCCGTGCAAAGAAGCGAAAGGCAATCGATGCGCCCACGATGGCTTCGACGCGCCCGGCCATTTCGACTTGGGATAGACATGGGATTCACCTCATGGTTTGTTGGGTCCGTCGAGGGCGGAGACTTTGCAGGCTGCGGCCCGCGTCGGGTAATTGAGAGCTGTGTCGCAGAAATGCTCTGTGGTTCCTCCGGAGGAAAACACGGCCCAGCCACTGTGGATGATTTCCACTGTATGCTCCCGCATCGCATGTATACCGAGCTGCGAGCGGCGCCTCTAACTTTGTCCGGTGCTCATGCGGCCCCTTACTCTATCCTTGTTTCGAGGGCTGGACAATTGCCCCCTGGAACGAGAAAGACCGCTTGTAGCTGGCGCGGCTCGTCGATAAACTAGTTGACCGTTGGCGCTGATTGCATGACGAAATCGGGGGTGTTTCCGTAAAGTCCATGGAAGGAAGACTTTTACTGCTCGCGTGCGCTCTTGCAGTGAGCGTTTCGCTGCCGGTCCGGGCGCAAACGTCGAATCACACGCACTACGAAAAACCACTCGATTATGACAAACCCTCGCCCTCGGGCGCGATTGCCCCGCGCCTGCAGAACCTCGGCGCCCACACATTTCCCGTCACGACGAAGTCCCAACGCGCTCAGCTCTTTTTCAACCAGGGAATCAATCTCTCCTACGGCTTCAATCATGCGGAGGCCGGCCGTGCCTTCCGCGAAGCGGCGCGACTCGACCCCGATTGCGCCATGGCCTACTGGGGCCAGGCGCTCGTGCTCGGGCCCAACATCAATGCGCCCATGGCGCCCGAAGACGAGCCCAAGGCCTACGAACTGGTTCAGAAGGCCCAGAAGCTGAAGCCAAAAGCCTCCGAGCGCGAGCGGGCCTACATTGACGCGCTGGCCCAGCGCTATTCCGGGAAGCCGGAAGACCGCAAAGCGCGCGACCGCGCCTACGCTGATGCCATGCGCCAAGTGCGCAAGCACTATCCTGACGACCTGGAGGCCGCCACGCTGTCCGCCGAAGCGTTGATGGAGCTCCGCCCGTGGGACTACTGGACCCGCGAGGGCCTGGCGTATCCAGGCACGGATGAAATCGTTTCCGTTCTGGAATCGGTGATGAAGCGCAATCCAGAGCATCCTGGTGCGCTGCACCTTTACATCCACGCCATCGAGCCGACGAAAAGTCCGGAACGCGCCGAAGACGCCGCGGACACACTCATTAGCCTGATGCCCGGGGCCGGCCACATCGTGCACATGCCCGCGCACATCTACATGCGAGTGGGCCGCTACAACGACGCCGTCGACAGCAACGACCTGGCCATCCGCGCCGACGAGGACTACATTACGCAGTGCCGCGCGCAGGGCATCTACCCGCTGGGCTACTACCCGCACAACATCCACTTTCTGTGGTGGGCCGCTTCGATGGAAGGGCGAAACCAGGTATCACTGGCGGCGGCGCGCAAGACCGCCTCGAAGATCCCGCCGGAACAGCTTCGCGAGTTGCCGTTCCTGCAGGGCTTCATCGTGGCGCCTTATTACGCGATGGTGAAGTTCGGCCGCTGGGACGAAATCCTGAGCGAGCCGAAGCCGGCCCAAGAAAGCCCGTTCGTCCTTGGCCTGTGGCACTACGCCCGTGGAATGGCCTTCACGGCGAAGCAGCAGTTTGCCGAGGCGGCGAAGGAGTTGGCGATACTCGAAGAAACCGTCCGCGGAGAAGTCTTGCGGAAAATGCCGGCGTCGTTTTCGGCCAATACCGCGCTGACAATTCTGCGCATTGCCCCGGAAGTTTTGGCCGGTGAGCTAGCGGCGAAGCAGGGTCAGTTCGAATCGGCCATCGCCCACCTGGATAAGGCCGTGCGCCTTGAAGATGCGCTGATTTACACGGAGCCGGCCGACTGGCCCTTCCCCATACGGCACTCGCTGGGTGCCGTGCTGCTGCAGGCTGGCCGGCCCGAGGAAGCCGTGGTCATCTACTGGGAGGATCTGCGTCGCTTCCCGGAGAATGGGTGGTCGCTGTTCGGTCTGATGCAGGCGTTGCGCGCCCAAGGGAAGAACGACGAGGCCGTCCTGGTCGAGAAGCGCTTCCAGAAAGCCTGGGCCCGGGCCGACGTGAAACTCACGGCGTCACGCTTCTGAGTCGCTCCGTGTGTGCATCCTAACGCTCGGGTGCGAGAGTAACGGCTTGATCCAGACTGAATTTGAGGACCGTTTCCGCAGGAACACGCACTTCCTTGCCCTTGGTAAGCACCTGGGCTCCTGCACCCCCGGCGGCTCCCACTGCGGCTCCGATGGCTGCGCCCTTTCCGTGTCCGACTACCGCGCCAATAATTGTGCCGACGACGGCTCCGCCGCCAATCATCTCCGCCGTGCGCTTGTTCGCGCCTATTCCACTGTTGCTTTTTTCTTTCAAGTCCGCAGTGCTGACTAGATAGCGCCGCCCGGCGACCGTGATCGACTTAATGTCCAGTACCATCTCGGGGCTGCCCGTCACACCACCGGAAGACACGCTTCGAATGATGAGTTGAGCCGGGGAACCCTTCGGGACAACGACCTGGCTTGAACCGCCGACCACATATTGGTCCACCTGCGCGGAAAAGGTTTGATTCTCCGCGGCTGTCTTCGAGTCAATTGTTTCATTGGTCCGGATCACAAGCTCGGTTCCACGGGGAAGGACTTCCATCCTGCGACTGCTGCTTGAAGCGCCCGTGCTCCCCTGGCTTGCGGATGCGAATTCGACGGCCTGGACCTGCTTGGTGGTGTAGCGATGTGAGACGCCATGCGTGTCCTTGAAAGTAATCGTGCGGGCTGTTGCGCTCACCAAGGCTCCAGAAACGCGCGTTCCGTCTCGCAACACCAATGTATCGCCCCACGCTAGCCCCGGCACCAACAACAGGAACACGCTGGCCACAATCAGCATGACGATTCTTCGCATGATTAATCTCCTCTCAGTTCGGTTGTGTATAAAATACCCATCCCCGCGCACGGATCGGAATTTTGCTCGCGGCGCCATGCGCCTGCTCTGGGGGCAGGAGTTGACCAGAAGCCACCTCTTTCTTGCGGGAAGCGGCAAGTGCCGGGGAATACGCGGACCGCACCTAGTTCAAATGCGACCCAGGAGCAGGAGAATGACAACGATGACGAGAACCACTCCCACCCCACCGGTCGGGAAATAACCCCATTCTCTGCTATGCGGCCACCTCGGTAGTGCTCCCAAAAGCGCCAACACCAGTATCACGATCAATAGAGTTCCAAGCATTGTCCGCCCCCTTCGTTGCTGAATTCAGCAAGGGACTTGCGTCCGCCCCTTCTGCATTCTTTTGTTTCCGTTCATTAGCCCGCAGCTCTTCCGTCTGTCGTTGGTTCAGATTTGCTTACGTCCCAACGCGAATCCGGGAGAGAGAATGAAAAAGTCCAAAAATGTTCAGGAGCCACAAAACCACGCAAATCACCACGACGGCATTCAAGATCGACTTGATCGATCCCGCCATCGGTATGAAGCGATTGACCAACCAAAGCAGAACACCCACCACGATCAGAACCATCACTATTTGAAGTAAAGGCATGGTCTGTTTACCTCCTTTGTTCCAGGAACACACGTCGGCCCGTTCCGAGGAGTTGCACGAATTTCTGTGTAAGTCCGAAAACTGTTATCGTCGGCTGGAGTGCAACGGAACCCGCGATGTCCGGTGTTATTTAGGCTGACGCTTTGTGGACTTGTTTCGCCTCGGTCCTTTTGGTTCCCCACAAGGCGACATTCTAGAAGCTGCGAGGACGGATGTCTGTTCCATTGTGACCACCTTCGTATTTTGGTTGCCATTCGTGGCTACGTGCAGCAATGGGGGAAGCCGGCCTCGGCGCTCTTCGCTGTTGGATTGCCCCACCATAACCCTCAATTGTGAAATCCGATAAGAAACGCCCTTCCAATGGCCAGGCTTTGCTCGATTTGGCCGGCGTGGCGCCTTCTAAACAAAAGTGTCACCAATCATGTGGACGAGTACACCACCTTTACATCGACCTCACCCTGCGATATATTTACAACGCGCGGGGAGTTTCGGGCCATGTTTCTGACGAACACTGGGGCAGGAGGACTTTATGCCAGCTAAGAAATCACCATCTTTTGATCCCGCGGCGTTCCTCACCGATATCAGCGTTGGCAAGATCCTTGTGCAATATCCAAAGGAAAGCGTCATTTTCCCTCAAGGGAAACAGGCCGATGCTGTCTACTACATCCAAAAAGGACGGGTGAAGCTCTCGGTCGTGTCTAAAGAAGGCAAGGAAGCGATCATCGGCGTCCTTGGTGCGGATGATTTCTTCGGTGAGGGCTGCATTGCGGGTCAGCCGCTACGCATGGCGACGGCTACAGCGATCGCCGACTGTGCTCTTTTGAGGATCGAAAAGCAGGCCATCATGCGCGCGCTCCACGAGGGGCACAGGTTTTCGGAATTCTTCGTTGCGCATCTACTGTCACGCAACATCCGATACGAAGAGGATTTGGTGGATCAACTTTTCAACTCCAGCGAGAAGCGCCTGGCTCGTATTCTCTTGCTGCTGGCTCACTTCGGGAAAGAAGGTAAACCGGAGCCGGTCGTTCCCCAGATCAGTCAGGAGACTCTGGCGCAAATGGTCGGGACAACGCGTCCTCGGGTCAGCCATTTTATGAACAAGTTCAGGGAGCTTGGCTTCATCGATTATGGCGGCGGCGGCTTGCAGGTCCACAGCTCCCTCCTCAGCGTGGTTCTGCACGACTAATTCCGCTCGTACACTTGATCGATGTAACGAACTCCAAACAACAGTCCTCTTACGCCCCCCCATGCAAGCGCGCCAACCGCGCATTGCGCTCCCGCCGGATGCGGCTGAACCGCAAGACTGTGGATCACTCGGTCTTTCTACTTAGCGGACTTGTTCTTAGGCGACTTCTTGTTAAGAGTGGAAAGGAGCAATGTCGCCGAGGCGGGCGCACGAACCGCACTATTGATTACAATGTCTTTGGCTTTAATTTTCTTTCCGTACAGGTGCTGGTTGGCCTCATCATCCGGGCGAAGAGTCGAGCCCTCTAGAGAGATCCCCGCGAACAATCCGCGGGAACGCGAATAGGACAGCACTTCCGCCCGGAGTGTGACGTCCGTCGCAGCTGCAGCGTCACGGCCCTTCGGCCCGGCAGCAGCAGCGGCGTCGACGCCGAGCTTGACCTTGCTGCTGAGAATGGATCCAGCCCCACGCTCATTCATCACCAACAGGACGAAGTCCGTCGCTTGACCCCCCAACTGCAGCCCGATGCTCCCACCCTCAAGCGCCATCATTGCAGGCGCACTCCAAGGTCCGCTGAAATCCTTGCCGCTTCGGCAAGTCATCACGCCGCGACCGTAACTGCCCCCGATCCCGATCGCAAACTTCACCACCGAAGGCAGAACAATGACGCATTTCGTCTTGTCCAGCAGATCCTGCGGAATATCATCGGGAATGTTGAGAATCTCAGCCATCACTTTACCGGCATTCTCAACGCGCTCGCTCTCCTTCTTTTGGGCAGACGCGGGTAGGCCAAGCAACGCAATTACAACCAGCAATGAGAAGATATTTTTCATCGTCTTACTCCTTTTCGCACTATCCTGAGTTCAAGGCGCGCGGTACCTTGGGCCCGTGGAACGCGGAAAACGGTCCAAGCCCCGGCACGGCGCCCTCTCAGTTCTGATTCTAGCAGGTCTTTCCCCTCGAATTCATGCCCCACCCCCAGTTGACGTGGGGGGCGAGCACAGTTGCTCTTGGTGCGCCCGCCATTCCTATTTGTGGCCGAGGCGACGCCCACCTTCTCACCCGGCTGCGAAACCCCGAGCTATCCGGTGGTGCGAGGCCTCGCGTGGGTGGCGAGGAGGCGAAAAGAACCCGGCCCAACTCTGGATTCGGGTACTTGGTCTCCTTCCCTCGCTGTCCGTGCGGCATATTAGAAGCCGCGAAGACAAGCGTCTGTTCAATAATGAACAGTTCTGTAGGAGAAGAGGCAAGTTAGCTCGCTCTCCTGAACAGGGGGCATTGAATCTTGGCCGCCTTCGGGAAGTTTCCAGCCCGGCGGTAGGATGAAGTCAGTGACTCCGATCGTTGCTGTAGGCGGACTGCCGGAACAGTTCCGCAAAGAGAAGCTGTGTATCGCGCCTCCCGCCCAGGCGGGACGCGCCTGTTCCCGAGCGACGCCAGGGGGTATACACTGGCAGGCCGCAAACCAGGAAGCGTTTCCGTCTCGGAGGTGACTCATGGCGGTTGTGAATCCGTTGCCGAAGGAAAAAGCGGCGCCCGAGGTGCACGAGGCCTACGACGCGCTCACAAAGAAAATCGGCAAGATGCCGAATTTCTTCGCCACGATGGCCCATCGGCCAAATGTGTTGAAGGCATTCCTGCCGTTTTACAGTGCTGTCATGAATGAAGGCACCGTCGAACCGCGCTACAAGGAGCTCGCCTACTTGAAAACGGCGATGGCCAACGGCTGCGAGTATTGAACCCGCGCCCACATCGCTTCGGCGAAGCGAATCGGCATCACCGACGAGCAGATCCAGGCGCTGCACTTCTATCAACGCAGCCCGCTGTTTAATGAGAAGGAGAAGGCCACCATCCTCTACGCCGAGCGCGTCACTCGCGGCGCGGCGGCTATCCGTGCCGGTTCGCTCGAGGAGCTGCGGAAGTATTACGACGAGGGGCAGATCGTCGAGCTGACCTTGGTGATCTGCGCGGCGAACTTCACCAACCGGTTCAACGATGCACTCGCGAATATCCCCGACCTCGGTGTATAGACGCTGGTGATCTGCGCCGCGTCATTTTTATCGCGCTTGGCGGCGCTGGGGCACCAACCGGTTCAAAGACGCGCTCGCGAGCGTCCCCGACCTCGCCGCGTAGTCTTGGCGCGACGGTTCACACATCTTCGAGCTGGTCTTCGGTCATGCCGAAGTAGTGGCCGAGCTCGTGGAGGACCGTGAGGCGAACCTCCTCGCGGATTTCCTCTTCGGTTTCGCAGACGGCCTCGATGTTCTTCTGGTAGAGGACGATGTGATTGGGCCCGGACGCCATGTGCCAGACGCTTTCCTCGGTCGTCGGGACGCCGTGGAACTCGCCCATCAGCAGGTCTTCCTCCGCATCCGGCTCTTGGCCGGGAGGGAAGTCCTCTACTACCACCGCCACGTTTCGGATTTTCCGGCGGAACTTCGCCGGCAGTGCGTCCAGAGCTTCCTGAACCAGCCTATTGAAACGCGCGCGGTGCACGTTACGTCCCTCTGGCCGCGGTGGCCCGGGCTGTCCTGCACATCGTACTTGCAAATCGCGAGCACTGGAAATAGCATCGGCAACCTTCTCCCGAACGGTTGGGTCGGGCGTTGCTCGCAATTTTTCAAACACGAGGTACTTTGATGATGCGTTCCGCTGGTCGCCTCTGTTTCCGTGTCGTATTCCTGCTGACGGCTAGCCTGGCGTGCACGTTGGCTCTCGCGCAGGGAAAGCCCAACAAGCCGAGCAAGCCCGCGAAACAGCCGCCCGCAGCCGCAGCTCCGGCAGCAGAGGCGTCGCCCTATGGCGCCGCGCTGAAAAATCTGCAGTGGCGCGAGGTGGGCCCCGCCATCATGGGCGGGCGCATTGACGATCTTGCTGTGGTGGAGAGCAATCCCAGCATCGTGTATCTCGGGACGGCTTCGGGCGGCCTCTGGAAGACCACCAATGGCGGCACGACTTGGCAGCCCCTCTTCGACAATGAAGCGGTCTCGACAATCGGCGACGTGACCGTGGCGCCGTCGGACCCCTCGATCGTCTGGGTGGGCACGGGTGAGCCGAACAACCGGCAGAGCTCGTCGTGGGGAAACGGAGTTTACAAGTCCACCGACGCCGGCAAGACCTGGACGAACATGGGTCTGCAGGACTCGCAGCACATCGGCCGAATCGTGGTCCACCCTACTAATCCGAACGTGGTCTATGTGGCCGCGCTGGGACACCTGTGGGGTCCGAACAAGGAGCGCGGGCTCTACAAAACCACTGACGGCGGAAAGACGTGGACGCAGGCGCTCTACGTCAACGAAGACACCGGCGTGGTGGACGTGGCCATGGATCCGCAGAGTGCGGACACGCTTTACGCCGCCGCGTACGAGCGCCGCCGCACCGTCTACGGGTTCAACGGCGGCGGGCCCGACGGTGCGATATACAAGACCACCGACGGCGGCCTCACCTGGAAAAAGCTCACCAAGGGGTTGCCTTACGCCGATGGCGGCGACATCGGCCGCATTGGCATCAGCATCTACCGCCGCCGGCCCAGCATCGTCTATGCCGTCGTCCAGCACGCCAACGGCGGGGTATACCGCAGCGAGGACAAGGGCGAAAGCTGGACGCGGATGAGCGAGACCAACCCGCGGCCCTCCTATTACAGCCAGATTGTCGTGGACCCCAACAACGACCTGCGCATCTGGGTGCTGGGCGCGCCGATGTACTACTCCGAGGACGGCGGGAAGACGTTTGTCACCAGCCGCGTCACGCGCATCCACGGCGATTATCACGCCCTGTGGATCAACCCGGCCAATTCCGACCAGATGATTGCCGGCACCGACGGCGGAATCCACTGGAGCTCCGACGGCGGGCGCACTTGGGACTATATCAATGCGGTGGCCCTCGGGCAGTTCTACGAGGTGGACGTGGACATGCGCCGGCCCTACTGGATCTGCGGCGGGTTGCAGGACAACGGGAGCTGGTGCGGCCCGAGCGCGAGCGTGTACACCGCCGGGATCACCAACGACGACTGGTTCCGTGTGGCGGGCGGCGATGGCTTTTACGTCAAGATCGATCCCAGCGACGCCGCGACGGTTTACGCCGAATCGCAGGACGGCAACGTGCTGCGCCGCGACCTGCGCACAAATGAATCGCGCAGCATCCGGCCCGAGCCCAAAGAGGGCGAGCCCCGCTACCGCTTCCAGTGGAACTCCCCCATCATGATCTCGGTGCACGACCCGAAGACGATCTACTACGGCGGGAACTTCCTGTTCCGATCCGCTGACCGCGGCGACACCTGGATAAAGCTCGGCGGTGACCTGACCACCGGCGTGGACCGCAGCACGCTGCCCATTCTGGGCAAAGTTCCCGGCAAAGACACGCTCTCGCGCCACGATGGCGTGCAGAACTATCCCTCGATTACGACGATCAGCGAATCGCCGCTCACCAATGCGGTGCTTTGGGTGGGCACCGACGACGGCAACCTGCAACTAAGTCGCGACGCGGGCAAGACCTGGAAAAACGTCGCCGAGCGCGTTCCCGGCGTGCCCAAGGGCACCTACGTCAGCCGTGTGGTGGCCTCGCGCCACGCCGAAGGCACTGCCTACGTGACTTTTGACGGCCACCGTGGCAACGACTTCAACGTGTATGTCTTCATGACCACCGACTACGGCGAGACGTGGAAGGCGATTTCAGGCGGCCTGCCCGCCAACAACGGCACTGTACACGTCCTCCGCGAGCACCCGCGGAACCCGAACCTGCTGTTCGTGGGCACTGAGTACGGCGTCTATGTCTCCTGGGATCGCGGCGTGAGCTGGACCTCGCTGAAGATGAACCTGCCCACAGTCCCGGTAGACGATATCGCCATCCATCCGCGGGAGAACGACTTGATTCTGGGCACGCACGGGCGGTCCATATGGGTGCTCGATGACATCACGCCACTCGAACAGCTCGACGCCAAAGGGCTCGGCGCTGACCTGCGCGTGTTCGACATCCGCCCGGCCACCGCGTGGCGCATGTACGGACACAAGGGCAACACCGGACACAAGTTTTTCATTGCACACAACCCGCCGTCCGGCGCGCTGATCAGCTACTACCTGAAGTCAGAGCCGGGTGAGAAGTCTAAAGTGAAAATAACCATCCTCGACAAGGACGGCAAGGTGGTGCGCGAGCTCGATGGGAAGAAAGAGGCCGGGATCAACCGCGTGAACTGGGACCTGCGCTACGCCGCGGCAGCCGAGCCCACCGAGGAACAGCGCGAGGCCATGGCGCAGGGGTTCGAATCCGGTCCTCGGGGCCCGATGGTCGAGCCCGGGGAGTACACGGTGAAGGTCAGTGTAGACAGCACCGAAGTGACCGGAATCGTGCGGGTCGAGGAGGACGCGCGAATCACGGTTTCGCCGACGGAGCGCGCGGCGCGCCGCCAGGTGCTCGTGCGACTCTATGAACTGCAGAAAACCGCTGACAACGGGCGGAAAAGCGTCACGGACTTGAAAAACTCGCTTGCCGCTGCGATGGAATCGTGGAAAAAGCCGGGCGCGCCGAAGATCCCGGAGAACATTCAGAAGACCGCTGAGGCGCTCGCGAAGCAGGTCGAGGAACTCTACGGCCAATTTGTGGCTCCGCGTCAGGCGCTGGGCTTCGCCGGTCCTCCGCTCACCTATACCCCGCCGCCGTTTCCGCAGCGCGCCGGACGGTTGATGTCCGCAATCGAAGGCTACACGGCGGCGCCGACCGCCCAGCAGGCCGAGGAGCTCGAAGTGCTCTCGCGGCAGCTCGGCGAAGTGACCGAAAAGCTGCGCAAGCTGGTGGACGAAGACCTGGCCGGCCTGAATAAGCTGATGAACGAAGCGGGCATCCCACACGTGACACTGGTTCCTGCTGAAGGCGGGCGCAGGCGCGACCGCCGGTGAGCTAACGTCGGAAGCCTTTCCCACCAGTACTCCCGTACCCGGGAAATGGACCTACCGGGCTATCGACCGCGACCTTGGCGGCGCGCAGAATCGCCCCGTGTCCGGAGATCAGCGCGACTTCCGGAGCAGGTAACTGGTTCCTGTAGGCCGTCCTGCTGGTTTTGAATGTGGTGGGGCGGCCGGAAGCCTCGCGCGAGCTTCGGTCCACGCTGTACCCTCCATCACCCCACGCCCACGAGCGGCCGGTCCCCCCACCGGCCGCTCTTTTCTTGTGGGCCCCCTTGGGACGACACGCTGAAGCTCGCGTTCTAGAACCGTTTTCGGAAACAGACTGAGTGCTTTGGAGGGCCCCCAGGGAATCCGGGGGGCCTTTTTTTTCGTTAATAGCCTGCTCTGAGGTGTGCAGGCCAGAGATGGTTCCTGGCTCGAGGGCTGCACGGGCGGGGACGACCCGGTAG
>JBASRK010000262.1:0-4802 GCA_049273775.1 Candidatus Acidiferrales bacterium | reverse complement strand
CGCTCCAAGGAAGTGGCGCTCAAGCAGGATCTGGTCGTGATGCGACAGGCTATCGAGAACTACACGCTCGACAAACAAACGGCACCACAATCACTTGACGAGCTGGTTTCCGCGCAATACCTGCGTGAGATCCCCACCGATCCCATCACTCAGAAAAAGGACTGGCGGCTGGACTTCGAGAACGTCCTGCTCAGCCCCGAGCAGAGCGGCACCGGCATCAGCGACGTGCACTCGTCTTCCGACCAAGTCTCGCCCTTCGAGCACACGCCATACAGTTCGTGGTAATCCACGCCGTCACGGCGGCATTACCGAAGGCGGTTTTTCCCAGCCCTGTTTGACGATCCCGAGCGATTCCGCTATAGTGTCTGCGCGGGGTGGAGCAGTCTGGTAGCTCGTCGGGCTCATAACCCGAAGGTCGACGGTTCAAATCCGTCCCCCGCAACCATGGGCGTCCCGATGTAAACCATCGGGACGCCCATCTTGTTTGTCAGGCCGGCGGAAACATCCGCGAGAATTCGTCCGTCGGCGAACCGGAACGGGGGCACCCAGCGTGAAATGGACGTGCACAGCCTACTGCCCTAAGCGCGGCGAGCAGCAGGCCTATTGTCATTTCGACAGAGTGTGTTTCCTCGCAACGAGGATTCTTGTGGCTAGCTAACCGGCGGGTCCGTCGCCGACGCCGTCCCGGTCAAGTTGACCCGGATCACAAGGGTTTGGTCGGTGAAGAACCCGCGCTGGCCGGTGTTGCCGCGGCTGGTGGGATCGGCAGTGATGGTGTAGGTGTTGATCACACCTCCCGCACCTGCCGGACCTGCAGTGTAGGTAAATGTGTAGCCGCTCTTGATTCCACTTCCAAGCGCGGAGTCAATCAGGTCAGCGGCAGCGGCAGTGGGGACGACGGCCGGCCCCAGGTTCGACAGGGCGGCCGGGTAGCCGATGCCGTAGGTCGAGGCATAGGTGGCGCAGGCGGTATTGAGCGTCCGCACGGAGTGCACCGCCGACGCTTCGTTTGCGTTCAGCTTGGACCGCAGCAAGCTGGGGATGGCAATCGCGGCAATGATCAGAATGATCGCCACGACAATCAGCAGTTCGATGAGTGAAAAGCCCCTGTTTTTTTGGCTCATTCGGCCCACCTCGTGGTTGACGGGCCAGATAGCTTGCTCGCCCATTCCTTGGTTTTCTCCTCGCTGCCCCTCAAGAATGTAGTGTACCGCACTGAAACCGGGCAATGGACCAGTCGTTTCAGGCTGGTTCCAACTTCGGTACTATCAATTGGAACGGACCTTCTTCTGCTTCTGGGCGAGCGTGGTCTCATAGTTAGGCAGTGAAGCAATGAACCGCCACTTCCCCGAGAACAGGCCCTTCCGGGGATGAAATTGGGCAGGGGAGTCCCAGAAGCGGCGAGACGCCTGTGCGCACCTTGAATGGTGCGACTCAGGCGCCTGGTCGCCGGGTTAGCCTATTCGGTCCGAGCCTCTAGAGCGTGGTCTTGCCCGTCGCCACCTTGTAGTCGTGGATAATCACCGCCACGTCCGAGGCAAACTGCTTCACATTGTCTGCGGACCCCCCAGCAGGGAGCTTGAGCAGGCCGCTCGCGACCAGACTATCCACAAGGGTCGAGATGTTGGTGCGAACCTTGTTCCAGTCCACTGTGCCATCGGCCATGGTGGCATTCACGAGGTAGGAGTCCAGGAAACGCAGCAGGGAGCCCGGGGCAATGCTTACGCCGCCGTACTGCGCCATGGCGCCGCAAATGGAGTGGGCGAACAACTTCAGTTGGTCGGCAGTCGTCCCCGCCGGCAGGGCGATCAAGCCGTCCCGCAGGGCGGCATCCACTATGGCGCCGACCGCCGCGTCCTGCGCCGCCTAATTGGGGGTCACGCCGTCAGCGTTGACCGGTGGGAGGGCGTCCGCCGCTGCTCCCATCGTTCCCAGAAGAAAAACCAGCGTGAGCGGCGTCTGCACGATATACGACACCGAAACACCATAGGCCTTGTACTGCGTGAGGTTCATGCCGGCCGGCAGGTTTGTCAGGCCAGTACTCACCGCATTCTTCACGAAGCACTTCACCGCAGCGTCCGGGCTCGCGGTGCACCCGGTCGACTGGGATCGCGCTGGCACTGTGACCGCCAGCAACAAACCCAGACATCCCCAGAGCAATCCATTCTTTTTCCGATTCATTGAGCTGCTCCTTTATCCCTTTTCTCGAGCTGCTTGCTGTCCTCGCGCTGCGTGCTGGCCCCGCCAGGGTTCCGAAGTTGGCGGAGCTTGCTGCGCATTCTCGCCGGGTCCAGACCCGCGGCATGGCAGACGGCCCGAAAATCCGTCTCGTCCTCAAAAAGGAAGGCTTCGGCTTCCTTCCGGGAACGCAGAGGCCCCGAGACCCATTCCTCCACTGTCTTTGCCAGTACGGCCGTCCACAGGCGTTGCTCGGGCATCCGCTGCACATCGTCTGGCTCGGTTCTCATTGCAAACATGGCTTTCCCTCAGCGCCGCCAATTCACATCATGCGGACACTCACGCCTGAAGGGAGCACGCTCATGGCCGACGGACGCACCTTCCTCCATTCGATCGTTTGTCCCAGAACTACATGCAAGAGAGCAAGATATCCTCTGCGGCTGAACGGGGTCTTGCGGATCGTACCAGTGCCGGGTGGCCTAGGGTCGAACAGAGTGCCAATCCTTGTTTCACCCTGAAACGGGTGCTGATCCTGGTCGCGCCGGCACGGGGCGCGTGATCCGTGCTCGTCCTGCCTGCGTGTCCTGAGCGCTATTTCTTCGTGTACTTTTAAACTCATAGCGCAGGTAGAGCTGTGTGCGCATAAAGTTTGACGGCTTCGATGTGGTGCCGTGAAACTCCTCGTTGAAGCGCACCATGGCCGTTGGCACCCTGCGAATCTTGAGCGCCTCGTAGAACTCCTCGGTCTGCGAGATAGGCGTGCGGAGGTCGAGTTCCCCGGTCATGAGCATCGTGGGCGTCTTGACGTTGACGAATCGCCGCGAAGGTAGTTCACAAATCCGAGGTCGAATCGACGAGGACAAAACGGAAGGCGGTGGAGAGGGCTGCTACTCGACGCGCTCGCCAAGCACGACGCGGTTGCGCCCTTCCGCCTTGGCACGATACAGAGCTTGGTCGGACGCGCGCAAGAGGTCTTCCACAGTCAAGCCATGGTCGGGGAAGACGGCCACGCCGATCGAGAGCGACACGGCCCCCAGCGACTGGCCGCGGTGTTGCACATTCAGGCGTTTGAACTCATCCCGCAGCCGCTCGCCGCGTTGCCGGGTGACTTCAATGGTGGCCTCCGGCAGGACCAGGACAAACTCCTCGCCGCCATAGCGGCAGGCGATGTCCTCCCGACGAGTGCGCGTCCTGAGGAATTCGCCCAGCTCGCGCAACAGCGTGTCGCCCGCCTCGTGCCCATGAGTATCGTTGAAGCGCTTGAAGTGGTCCAGGTCGAGCATCATGATCCCCAGCCGTCGCTGGTTGCGGCCAGCACGGCGCAGCTCGCGCGCCAGCGACTCCTCCATGTAGCGCCGGTTGAACAGGCCCGTGAGCGGGTCGCGGATGGATTGCATCCGCAGAGTCTCACGCAGGCGCAGATTGGCCAGCGCCAGCGCAAGCTGGCCGGCGGCCGTCACTGCCAGCCGCCGCTTGGCTTCGGACAACCGATTAACGGGGTCGTTCGAAGTGTTGCCGCACTGCAGGTGGAGCACGCCGAGAGCCTCGCCCTGCCCCATCATGGGGACGCACAGATAACCGACCGGGACCGGCTCTCCCACATGCTGGCAGATCAGGCCGGAGGCGGGGTCATCCACCGCATGCAGCTGCCCGCGGCGCAGGGCCCAGCATTCCTCCGGGGTAAACACACGATCACATGCCGGCGAATCGCCCCAGACCGCGACCGCTTCCACCAGGTTCTGCGAGGCATTGAGCACACACAGCGCGCCGGACTCCGTGGGAAATAGTTGCTGCGCGAAGCGGGCGATGACGGCGTAGGCTTCCTCGGCGGCAACGCAGGTCTGCAGCAGGTCGCCCATTTCATTGAGCAGCGTAGTCTCGCGGGTTCGCTTCTCCAGTTCGCTCAGCCAGCCGGTGAGCACGGCATTGGCCTGCTGGAGGGCTTCCTCGTTGCGCTTGCGCTCGGAGACGTCTCGGGCGATCGCGGAAGCGCCGATAATCGCGCCCGAAGCGTCCTTGACCGGGGAGATGCTGAGGGAGATGTGCAGCGGCTCGCCGCCTTTGCTGCGACGCACGGTCTCGAAGTGTTCAATGCGTTCACCGCGCTTGAGTCGTTCGAGCAGTTGGGGCACCTCGTCGGCGCGGTCCGGCGGAACCAGCATTGAGATGGGGCGGCCGATGGCCTCGGCCGCAGTGTACCCGTAGATGCGCTCGGCTCCAGCGTTCCAGCTCACGATCATTCCGTCCAGGCTCTTGCCGATGATCGCGTCGTCGGAAGATTGGACGATGGCGGCCAGATGCGTGGCCGTTTTCTCCGACTGTTTGCGCTCCTCGACGAGAGCGGCCACGGCCAGAATCATTACGCTGGTAATTCCCATGAAGGCTTGTAGTAGCAGGAGAGATTCATTCTGTGTTTTTCTCACGAAGGGTCCGAGACCTTGCAGCGTTCCCCAGACCGCGATCACCGCCAACAAGGAGATGGCCGTCGCCGCTAGGCGTTGTCCGAATCGGAATGCCGCCCAGACCAGGAACGGAATGCACAAGAATTCCAAAGGATAATTCCGAGTTCCGACGGCAAATAAGCCGCCGAACACCGTATGAGCAACCAGAAGCAAAGCCAGGAG
>JBASRK010000258.1:0-5517 GCA_049273775.1 Candidatus Acidiferrales bacterium | reverse complement strand
GACGGCGTTGAATGGGTGCGCTAACAAGTGCAGGGAACGTCTCTTCTCCGCGGCGTCGTCTCCAAAGTGGCCGGTGCAGACCCAGTCGCCACCATAAATGCTGCGGGCGTGATGGTCCCTTATGTTCTGAACGTGATGAACAACCCCCCCGCCGCCCGGATGGCCCAGATCCAGGCCCTTTACCCGGCCATGTTTCCCGGCGGGACTCCTCAACCCATATTCCAGTACACCTGCGACGCCGCGGGGGGCCCCGTGCTTTGCCAGAATGCCGGACCCAGCAATTCTCCGGCGAATGTTCGCAGCGTGGATATCAGGCTGATTGTCATGACGCCCCAAGCGGATGCCCAGACCAGGGCGCTGCGCCTGGTCGAACTAGACGGGCGCGGCCGTCGCATTAATCCAAACAAGTAAGAGGACAAACAACACCATGAAAACCCCTCGTCACTCTCGTAGAAAGCAATCCGAATCCGGAATCGCGCTGCTCATCGCCATTTTTGCGCTGATGCTGATCAGCGCCGTGGCGATCTCTTTGATCGTTGCTTCCGGCTCGGAATCCTCTTTGGCCGGTAACTACCGGTCCTCCACTAGCGCGTACTACGCTGCCTTTGCTGGTCTGGAGGAGGGACGCGGGCGCCTCGTGCCGAGTAATCCCAATCCCATCAACCTCCCGACCCCTTACGTTCCCGTGGGCACCGTCCAATACATCGTCAATCCTGCGCCGGGCGAACTGGGCGGGCTGGCTTTGCTGGGGACTTACCCCGACACAGAGTACAACCAAGAGTTTAACGCGGCCCCCTTGGTCACCCTGCCCCCCATCAATTCGGTTTGGCCCGTTGGTGGCAATCCGGGTCCTCTCTACAAATGGGTCCGAATCAACGCTGCCACCGAACAGTCGCTCCGCATCAATGTAAACGGCGGAGGCTTGGATAATACAACTCCTCTGTACTATGACGCAGCACTTACGCCCCCCAGCCTGGTTGTGCCGCCTGTTCTAGCGCCCGGTGTTCCAAATCCGCCGGCGACCGCTCGCCAGGCCCTGGAAGTCACTGCCCTCGCGGTTCTGCCGAACGGCAGCCAGAAAATGGTGCAATACGTAATCGCCGACGAAACGTATGCTCTCAACTTTCCCTCCGCTCTCACTCTGGCGGGACAGGTCGGCGCTTTCAACGGTGCGAATTCCAATCCGTATCACATCAACGGGCAGGATGGATCGGGGAATCCTCCCGCGGTTGCCGGGTGCGTTCCGAACCCTGCTAATTCGTTGCCAGCCGTCGGCGTAACCGATCCCGCCGGGAGCACGACGAACAAGACCACGGTTATTAACGGCCTGCCTCGCCCGGATCACTATACCGGCGGGACACCCCCCGTTGGCCCTCCGAGTGTGAGCGATGTCACTCTCAATCAAAATCTAGCAACACCGGCGGGCCTGGCTGACCTCCTGGCGAAGGTCCAACAAAATGCGGACGCGGTCATTCCTAACCCGCCCAATCCTCCTAACTATAACAATAGCGGTACGACCTATAATTTTGGGGGGCCTGGTTGGCCGACCAACATGTCGGCCACGAATCCCAAGGTGGTGTACGTTGACGGCAGCTTTGACATGGGTCCGAACGTGGGGTACGGCATTCTGGTGGTGACGGGAAACTTCCTTTACCATGGAAACTCCGGCTGGAAAGGGATTATCTTGGTCGTCGGAGACGGCGCAACGACGTACGTTGGACAAGGCGGCGGTAATGAAGAGTTCGACGGTGCCGTTTACATCGCCACCATCAGGAACCCCGACGGCAGCCTGAGGACGCCGGCTCAGGGTCTTGGGACCGTCAACTACAACATCTCCGGCGGCGGCGGAAATGGCGTGTACTACAACAGTTGTTGGATCAATAAGGTACAGCAGCCGCCAAAGAAACTCCTCTTGTCGTTCCGAGAGATATCACAGTAGGACGAGGAAAGAGCTGATGAGGAACAGTCCATTCTTCAGAGCAATAGCATCATCCGCCGTGCTCCTCGGCTTGTCTCTCGCAGCCCACGCTCAGGCTGAGCAGCAAAAGCCTGCTCAGCCGGCGCAGAAGAAACCCGCAGCAAAAGCGCGCAAGGTCTGGACCAACGAGGACGTAGGTTCACTGGCCACGCCAGCCGATCTTTACCTTGAAAAGCAACAGGCGCAGGAAGAGGCGGCAGCCAAGCAGGCCGCGGCCTCGCAGCCGCCTGCGGACGCCAAGTCGGCCAAGCTGGCTTCTCATCCTCCGTTGCTCTCGAACCCCAAATCGGCCGCGGACGCTGATAAGATGATCGACTGGGAACAACGCGATATCGACGCCCAGCAGGAATATCTCGGGCGTTTGCAGAAACAGCTTGAGGAAGCACCCGCAGACGATAAGGAACGGCTGCAAAAGCTGGTTCAGGAGCGCATCCAAATCATCGCCGATACGCGCAAGGAACAGGACGGGCTGAAGGCCCAAAGAAAGGCCCTAGAGAAGAAGCCCGCCGCAGGCAACACCGCAACCCCGCCTCCCCAGCCACCCCCGCAATAGAGCTTCGCCCACGGACGAATCCGGCCGGTGCATTCCGACCGGCTCTCCGTTTCTTGATTCGCACAACGAGTGAGTTTTCGGCAGTTTGGCGGGGAACTGAGACAGGCATCTCCCCCGGTCGGCCGATCCTACGGTTGTGTTCTCCTCCCGTGCCTCCTCTTGTGGTGCTCGTGGCGCCGTTCGTGCCAGATCTTGCGCTGCTCGGGAGTGAGCACGCCGTCAATCTGCTTGTTTGCGTCCCGGTGGATCTGTCGGATCTTTTCCCGCTTCTGCTCGGGCGTGAGCGAAGCATCGTTGCGCGCCGCCTGGGCCTGCGACTTTGCGTTTTCGCGAATCTCCTTGATCTGCTTCTTCTGGTCGGCTGAGAGGTTGAGCTTCTCGTCGTCGAGGTCGCGGTCGCCCCCGGGCGTGCTGGCCTGCGGCTCACCCCGTTATCTGCGTAGTTCGTGTTGAGAATGTAGAGGTACCGGAAGTTGTGCATGTAGTTTCCGGGCACAGCCGCAAGGAAAGCGTGGAGTAAGTTGTATCGCTCGTCGTAGAGCTGGGCATCGTGGACGCTAAATACCTTGTAGATTTCGGCGCATCCAGTCTCCACCTTGCGGTCATCCTCGTCGTAGACGACGACGGCGAGTGAGAACTGGCCGAAGTAATTCCCTTTGAGTTCCAGTTCCTTCAGTGCGTCACCCAGGTCCCGCACTTGTGCTTCTTCGGAGTCGTCAATCAGCATTTCGGAGGGATGTTCGGTCGGGGTTGTCGGACATCCTCATTTGGCTGATGAGCGAGCGCTTTGTGTTGTGGAAGTGCTGCCGTCGGGAGTTGATGAACGCTCACGCCGCAAGTAGAGAGAGCAGAGAAACGAGGGGGCTTGACCATTTTGCGTTTGGGGCTCCCTGTGCGGCCTGAAAATCCGGTGTCGGTAGTGGTGTCGGTTCGTTCTGCAATTCGCTGCCCGGCGCTGCGGACTCGTGCGCGGTCGCTAGTGAGAAACAGGCCGTAGAATCAAGGGATTTTCACCGTGCTGCGTTGTGGTGCAGGTCGCTGCAAACTGGTCAGGCGGGATTTTAAGTCCCCAGCGTCTGCCATTCCGCCACCCGGGCCCTGCGGTACGCTTCACGCTGGCCAGGACTCCAACGATGGAGTCCCGAACTGTAACGGGAATTGTAGCAGGCGGGCATGGGGCTAAGCACACTCTACAGGATTGCTTAGGCCAGTTCCAAAAACCCTTCTCTTGTCCTCTCGTAGGCCCTCGCTTCTTCAATGTTTTGCTCCGCCGCTTGCGGCGCATCCAGGCATTTGATAGCCTTGCGCCGCGCGACACGCTCACGTGCGATTCGAGGAGGTGTGCAATGGCTTCAACCGACTCCGGCCTGTCCGAAAACGTCGCAGGGTTCTTGTGCTACCTCGTGGGCTGGATCACAGGACTGATTTTCTTCCTGATTGACAAGCGGCCCTATGTGCGATTCCACGCCGCGCAGTCGATGGTGGTCTTCGGCGGGCTGCACGTCCTGCGCATCGTGCTCGCCATGCTGTTCGGATTGAGCCTTTTCGGCGGAGGCTTCGGGTGGACCGGCTTTACCTTTGGGTGGTTGTTATTCTCGCTGATCGGCCTGGTGGCCCTAATCCTCTGGATCGTGCTGATGGTAAAAGCCTACCAGGGCGAGCGGTTCAAGGTGCCCATCGCGGGCGATCTTGCGGAGAGCTTCGCCGGAAAGTAAGCAAACTTAGCTCTCGTGCCGGCAAAGTCGCCTCGGTGATCGCGATCACCGCTTCTTTCGAAACGCACCAATTGAGTGCGTCGGCCGAAAATATAGCACGGCCGGAGCGAGCGGAGTCGTTGCGTCGCGGTTGCCTAGGAGCCGGAGGATTCCGATTCGGCCGGTGATGGAGTGGGGCCCGGATCGTCGCTCGGAGTGCCAGCGGGTTTCGCGACCTGGTGAGCGCCTTCGGGCGATTCAGGTTCTATGCTGGTCGCCGTGGGGGTTTCGGGCGCTGTGGTGGGTTGGGCGGTGCTTGGTTCGGCTGCCCCCACTCCCGGCGATTCACTGCCCGCGGGCGCGGCAGGCGCCGCACCGCCGCTCGCAGAGGTGACGCTGGCCGCAGCGGTAGATGCAGCCGCCTCGGTCGCTGGCACATCGTCATGGGCCAGCGCCTCGAGGCGCGCCGCGAACACCGAGCCAAGCAGCTCGACCAGCAGCTTCGCGGCGTTGCCATCAGGATCGAGTTCCGGGTTGTAAGCCGTGACTTCCACTGCAGCGAGATTCTTCTGCCGCACGAAGACCTCGAGCGCCTGGCGCACCTCTTCGAGTCGCAGGCCGCCCGGGGTTACATAATTGGTGGCGCGGAAATCGTCGCTGGAGATCGCGTCCACATCGAAGTGCAGGACATACTCGTGGCTTGAGACGTGGACGCGTTCGAGCGCTGTCTCAGCTGCGGCCGCGGCGCCCTGGCGCGCCACGTCGCCGGCCACGTAGCGGCGGATCGGCGAACGCGCCAGAAGCACTTCTTCAGGCGGGTCCAGCCGCTCGACCCCGAACAGCGCCACGTCTGGCTCACGCACCAGCGGCGGCTCGCCCCAGAAGCGCACCAGCTCTGGCGCGCCACGGCCGACCACGTGCGACACCGCCATGCCATCCACGCAACCCGAGGGAGTGGTGGCGGGCACGTTCATGTCGGCATCGCGGTCAAAATAGACCAGGCTGATGTTGCGGTAATATCGGCGGACGCCCGCGAGCGTGGCCAGCACGATGATGCAGTCGCCGCCCAGCACCAACGGCAGCGCGCCGGACTTCACCGCCTGCTCGACCCGCGGCTTGAGGTCGTTTAGCGCCGCCAGCACGGGAGGCAGGTTGCGCGCCCGCGGGTGCTCGTCATCGGGCTGATAGAGCTGGGTGGCGCAGTCGCCTAGGTCGGCGACCTCGTAGCCCGCCGCTCGCAGGCGTTCGATCAGCCCGGCAGCGCGCAACGCGGCCGGGGCGCGCTCGTGCCC
>JBASRK010000255.1:0-4534 GCA_049273775.1 Candidatus Acidiferrales bacterium | reverse complement strand
TGCAAACTTGGTCCAGGTAGGCGGCCCGCTCCCCCGCTTCGCGTTCCAGGGCCGCGGCCAGCACTTTCTTGACTTCTTGCCAGCGCTCCGGGGTCACTTGCCTTTGTCCTTGTGCATCTCCCGCTGCAGCCAGGCTCGGGCTGTGCCCCATTCTGGCCACGCCCCCGCGTTACCCAGCCGGGGCGGAACCACCGGCTGCTTGCCGAAGGTAGGTCTTACGGCGGCAGGCCGATGCGGCGCAGCAGATCACTGAAGCGCGGGTCGGAGCGCAAGGGGTCGAACGAGGACCACCCATTCGTTGCCCGGACAAGTACTACGTCGTGCTGCTCATAGGCCTTTTCCAGTGAGGCGAAGGCCCGATCTTTTTCGCCGAGTCCCGCATAGATGGCGGCGAAGTCACACCAGGAAACATACCTTCGCTTTGATTGCTCCTTCAGTTCGTCGAGCAGCTTGCGCGCTTCCGTGCTCTTGCCTGTACGCCCGTAGGCGTGTCCAAGCCCGCTCTTGTACTGGGGCACGTTTGGAGAGAGGGTTATAGCCCTCTGAAATTCGGCAATCGCTTCTGCAAGCGCGCCCTTTCGCAGATACGCGTATCCTAGGAAAAAGTGCGCGGGCGCAAAATAGGGATCCATCTCTAGGGTCTTCCGCAGTTGTTCGATCGCCAAATCGTCTCGTCCCGCATACAGGAGAATGTTTCCACTGACCGCGTTGATGATGAGTGAAAGAGGATCGAGCTGCTGGGCCCGCTTGATCTCGGCCAGGGCTTCCTCGTGCCGGCCCAGGTGCGATAAGAGTTCGCCATACCACTGGTGGGCGGTCGCATAGCCTGGGTTCAGTTCGATCGCATGCCTGTACTCACGCTCGGCACCCGGCCAGTCCCAGTCGCCTTCTTTCACTGTCGCGAGCGCGTTGTGCGCCTCAGCAAGCGTATCATCCAGTTCCAGAGCCTTCGTGGTCGCTTCTCGTCCTTTGGCGTACGCCTCCTTGGCCGGCAATAGACCATATCCCCCCAGCAGGATGTAGCTATCGGACAAGCCAGCGTAGGCGAGCGCAAACTTGCGATCTTTTTCGGTGGCTTCGCTAAAGTATTCGATCGCCTTCTGGAAGCCTTCGTCGGTCCGCTTGTTCCAGTAGTAGCGACCTTTCAGATAGAGCTGGTAAGCCTCAATGTTTTCTGTGGGGCGTTTGGTCATGCGCGTCTTTTGCTCGCCGGTCAGGCGAAGGCGCAGCTTGTCGGAGATTTCGCGGGAAATGTCGCTTTGCAACTGCAAGATGTCGGCCAACTTGCGGTTGTACTGGTCGCCCCAGAGCTGCGCGCCCTTGTCCACGTCGACCAGTTCCGCCTGCACGATTAAGGTGTCGCCCCGCTGCTGCAGCCTTCCCGCTAACACCGCGCCCACGTGCAGCTCCTGGCCCACCTTCTGTGGGTCGGCCTCTTTGCCTTTGAAGCGGAAGACGGTGCTGCGCGCCATCACCCGCAGGCCGGGAAGCTGCGAGAGGTTGTTGATGATGCTCTCGGTGATGCCGTCGCTCAAATACTCGGTGTTCGGGTCGGCGCTGACGTTTACAAAGGGCAGGATGGCTACCGAGTCGATCATCTGGCTGCGCCCTCGCAACAAAACGAAGCAACTCCCGAGAGCAAGCAGCACCGCCATAACCGCGGCGGACAGGCCCAGCCCCATTTTCGTGCGCCACCACGCGCGCGCCTGCGGCCCATGCGCTGCGCCACTCGTCGCCGCGATGCGCGCGGATTCGGTGTCGCGCTTCAGGCGCTGCAAATCCGCTCTGAGGTCCGAGGCATGCTGGTAGCGCATCCCGCGGTCCTTCTCGAACGCCTTGTTGATGATTTCTTCCAGTTTGGACGGAAGTTCTAGATTGACGCGTCCCGCGGGAATCGGCGCGCGGTTCAGGATGGCCTCGAAGGCGATGCCCGCAGTGGTGCCGGGGAACGCCTGCCGCCCCGTGGCCATCTCGTACAGCACCGCACCAAAGGAGAACAGGTCGGTACGCGCGTCGAGTTCTTCGCCGCGCACCTGCTCGGGCGACATATAAGGAGCGGTTCCCAGGGCTGCTCCTGGCTGGGTCAGCGCGTCCTCGCTCGTGCGTTCCGTCGGTTGGGGTGAGGGGCTCACTCCTTCCGCGGCGTGCGGGACCTGCGGTACGAGTTTCGCCAGCCCGAAGTCCAGAATCTTGGCGGCTCCCCGCTGCGTGACAAATAGATTCGCGGGCTTGATGTCCCGATGGATGATGCTCTTCGCGTGCGCCGCCTCCAGCGCGTCAGCAATTTGAATCCCCAGCTCCAGCACCCGCTCCGCCTTCAGCGGCTTTCCTCGGATCAAGTGCTTCAGCGTCTGGCCGTCCAGAAACTCCATCACGATGAACTGCTTTCCCTGTTGCTGCCCGATCTCGTGGATGGTGCAGATGTTGGGGTGATTCAGCGCAGACGCGGCGCGGGCCTCGCGCTGGAAGCGCTCGACGGCGTGGCGATCCTTGGAAAGTTCGTGGGGCAGGAATTTCAGGGCGACTTGGCGGCCGAGGCTGGTGTCCTCGGCCTTGTACACCACGCCCATGCCGCCCCCGCCCAGCTTTTCCAAGATGCGATAGTGCGAGATCGTCCGGCCAAGCAGATTGGCCAAGCCCTCGCCAGGCAACTCTCCCCCCTCCACCGCAGGTGGCTCCATGAAACTTCGGCCCGCTTGTTCGTGCGCGGCAATCAGTGACTCCACCTCTCCGCGCAGGGATGGGTCCGTGCACACCTGGTCCAGATAGGCGGCCCGCTCCTCTGCCTCCCGTTCGAGGGCGGCGGCCAGCACTTTCTTGACTTCTTGCCAGCGCTCCGGCGTCACTTGCCTCTGTCCTTGTTCATCTCCCGCTGAAGCCATGCCCGGGCCGTCGTCCAGTCACGTTTCACCTTGGCCGGCGATATGCCCAGGACCACCGAGGTCTCTTCAATCGAGAGCCCGCTGAAGAATCGCAGCTCGATGATTCGGCTCTGCTCCGGATCCAGGTGGGCGAGCCGGTTCAAGGCGTCATCCAGCGCCACCAGATCCACTTCTCGTTTTTGCGGCAAAGCGATCTTCGGATCCAGGGCCAACCGAGGAGCCCCGGCCCCGCGCTTGGCAGCACGCCGGCCTCGAGCATGATCCACCAGAATGTGCCGCATCAGTTGCGCCGCGACGCCAAAAAAGTGAGCCCGGTTTTGCCACGGGCAATCTTCCTGGCGGGCCAGACGCAGGTAAGCCTCGTGAACCAGCGCCGCACTCTCAAGGGTGTGATCGGGGCGCTCGCGGTTGAGATAGCGGCGGGCTAAGCGGCGCAACTCATTATAAATCAGCGGAATCAGCGCTTCCCGCGCGTCCTGGTTGCCATGGCCCCAACTGACGAGCAGCTCGCTGACTCGCGCGGACGAAGCTGGGCACAAAATCTCGCTCCGACCTGGGTCCCATCTCCCAGACTGGAGTCAAAAGATAACGACTGACACAGACCAAGTCAACTAGCCTGAAGGGGAGCGTTGGCGCTTCTGAACATCCCTACCTCCCAGTCCTCAAACCTCGGCGGAGGGATTTCCCCACTTGTGTGAGCCAATCTGGCTCTCGTTCTCGCTTTAGTGGGTGAAGGCACGATTTTCAGCCGCCCGCCATTGATTGTCCGCGAGGCTGCGTGAAAGTCGGTGCCGATGCGAGATCCAGCAGCGAAGGCATGCTGGACAGGCGCGAATCTCAGTGAGGAGGGTTCCAATGATTTCCAAGAAAAACCTTTCAACAATCAGGCTCTTGGCGCTGGGTCTACTGGCCGCGCTGCTCTGCGCGGGCGGAGCCAGCGCGCAATCGCCCATCTTCAAGGGTAAGTTCACACTCCCCTATCAGGTGCAATGGGGCAAGGCCATCCTGCCCGCGGGAGAATATTGGCTCAGCCTCGACCCGGCGACCCCGTCGCGGCTGACCCTTCACCGCCAAGGTCAGGCGGCCATGTTCCTGATGCCGCGCAGAATCAGTGAAGGCAACACGGGCAAGATGAGCGTGCTCGTGATCGAACGAGGGGGAGATCGATCCACGGTCCGCGCTCTTCGCCTGGCCGAGCTGAATGTCGTGTTCGAGTACGTGGCACCGAACACGGAAACCCGCGAGGTCAAAGGAAACAAGTCGGTGCAGGAAATCGCGGTTTCGGCGGCCCGAGACTAACCTGGAGAGCCTCCTAGGGAGTCGCTCGGGGTGCCAGCGATTGGGGGCCAGCCTTCTCGCGCTCGCTTGAGTCGAGAAATCGGCTGGCCCCCAATTACTCATTCGGAGATTCAAAGGATGGTCCTCTCCCAATCGAGCACAGCCAGAAAAACCTCGTGTGTGCAAAAACCCTTTCTTTTCGAACGATTCGTTTACAGCTAGCCCCGAATTTATTCGCTCGCCAGCTTGGACAATCGAATTACGCATATTGTTTGCATTGGTGCATCAAATGAAAAATGCTGTGAGAAATTTCGATTTGATTCGTACAAATCCAATTCGAATGAGAAGGATGAGAAGGATGAGAAGGATTAGCC
>JBASRK010000247.1:0-9705 GCA_049273775.1 Candidatus Acidiferrales bacterium | reverse complement strand
GCGCCGTACAGCAGCACGCGGCTGCCGCGCAGGCGCACGCGCCGCTCCAGCGCGCGCAGCACTCCAACGTAGTCGGTATTGTAGCCGTAAAGCTTGCCGCCGCCGCGGACCACGACTGTGTTCACCGCGCCAATTTGGACGGCCAGCGGGTCGCAGTCGTCCAGATAGCGCAGGATGCGCTGCTTGTACGGCAGCGTCACGCTGAACCCGGCGATGCCGAGTGGCCCGACCGCCCCGAGGAAGTCGCGAATTTCCCGCACTCGGAACGGCAGATAGACGGCGTTCATCCGCCGCGCCTGGAAGCCGATATTGTGCATCAGCGGCGAAAGCGAGTGGCCGATCGGGTCGCCGATAACGCCATAGACGCGGGTACGTCGGTTGAGCCGGTCGGCGCGATAGAGGCGCCTCATCTGATCGAGCGAAAGCTGACCGGGCGGGGTCGCCTCCTCCACCGCGGCATACGCCAGGGCGCTGCCCTCGCGCAGCGCGAGCACCCGCGCCGGCAGGCCCATCTCGCCCATGGGCACAGCAACCATGGACCGGCGGCCGCGCGCCGCCGACACCACGCGCAGGCTGTCTGCAATTGAATTGCACTGCGTCGCTATTTTGATGGCGTCGCCGCCGCAGCGAGAGAGCCGGCGGACAATGGCGCCCAGATGCCGCGGCGTACGCTGGAAATTGTGGTAGGAAACCAGCAGCCGTGCCGGGCCCAGAAATTTCCTCAGCTCGCCGGCCGGATACCCGGCGGCCGTTTCGATTTCGACGTCGCACCACTCGGGATGAAGCGGCCAGGAGAAGATGAGCCGCGAAAGTTGTCGCCCGATATTGCCGGAGAGTCTTCCGCCGGCCGGGCGCCTCCGGCACGTGCAGATCAGCGTGGTGCCTGGACGGTGGCGGGGGAATCCAAAGACGAATTCCAGGTGTTCCCGGGGGCTTTTCAGCCAGTCGAGACGCAGCTCGACCGTGCGGGTCGAGCGCAGGGCGCGGCGGAGCTGGCGGGCCATCTCCCGCGCCGTCGAGGCGGCGACTACGCCGCAGATGCGATCCCGGCCGAACAGCAGGCGATGCTCCTTTTCCCGTCCGTGCGTGGTTCAGGGCTTCTACCACGCGGTATCCAAAGTGTAAAGCGCGGGGCCGGCGCGCTTGACGCTCCCAGGGCCGTTTGTTACCGTCGATTCGAAGACCCGCCTCGCCGCTGCGGGCCCCTGAAATCGAAGTTCCGGGAGGAATTCGCTGATGCACGCAAAGATGGGCTGCTGCTTTCTGCTGATGGGGCTGGCCGCCGGAACGGTTGCGGCCCAATCATCGCCTGCGACGCCCGATACCACCCACATCTATTGTTCGGGCATGGTCACGACCGAGCAGGTCCCCGCGGACACCTACATGATTTCCGGCGAACAATCGAACTACAAGACGACGTTCGCTCAAGGCGACCTAGTCTACATCAACAAAGGCTCGACCCAGGGCGTGAAGGTGGGCGACGAATACCTGGTGATGCGCCCGCTGAAAGAACGACTGAAATATGCCTGGTTCGGGTGGCAGAACTCCCTGCTGCGGGCGATGGGAACCACTTACCAGGACTTGGGGCGGCTGCGCGTGATCCGCGTGCAACCCAAGGTGGCGACCGCCGAGGTCGTTTTTTCCTGCGAATACATGCAGCGCGGCGACATCGTGCGGCCCTTTGCCGAGCGCCCCGCGCCTTCCGTGAAGGCTGCAGCGACCTTTGATCGCTTCGCTCCGGCGAGCGGGCGGAAGACGGCCATGGTAGTGACCACGAAGAACTTCGGCCAGGTGGCGGGCGTGCAGGCCATCGTTTACGTCAACCTCGGCGCCGCCCAGGGCGTCAAGGTAGGCGACTACTTCCGCGTCTTCCGGTACCAGGGCACCCGGGCCGAGTCCGCCTATCAGAGCCCTGGCACAGCTTACAAGATGTACGGTTTCGGCAGCGCGCCCGAGATTTACAAGTCGGATGACCTGCCGAGAGAAGTCCTGGGCGAAGGGATCGTGTTGCGCGTCTCACCCAACGCCTCGACTGTGCTGGTCACCCTCAGCCTGCGCGAGATCTACGTGGGCGACTACATCGAGCTCGAATAGACCCCGAGCAAGAGTTCCCCGTCCGCAATCCCCAGTGGGAAAAGAGGAGCTCAGCCCCAAGTGATTCGGGGTGGGGCTCTTCTGTCTCAGGGCGGACCGCCCGTTCACACCGTTAGTGCCGATCTGACTACCTGCGGCTATCCTCGGCGTTCAGCCACACTGTATCTGCCGCCAGGCGTTGTTGGAGAGAGACTCTGCGCATAGCCTCATCAAGTTGGAACGGCATTAGCCGGCCTGTTCGTGCCGCCGAGTGGCCAGCTCCGCCTCGGAAAACACTTCGGCGGTGAAGGCCAGCAGGCTTGTCGCAGGATCCTTCCAGGCGTCGAGTTCCATTCCCGCTTTCGCGCATGTTTCTTGCAAGAAGCGCTCGCCCGTCCAGCCGTGCTCGGCGGCGACCTGGGGAAGCAGAACGCCCCGCTGTCCTCGCCGCGCCACCACCAAGCCATGACGCCCCACTTCGATGGCCTCGGGAAGAATGGGTTCGAAAGCGGAGAGGACCGAGACTTCGATCTCCAGGTCAGCCAGTTCGTCGGCACGCATCGGCTGGAACCTCGGGTCTTTCGTCGCTGCGGCGATGGCGCAGCGCACGACGGTCGCCGCGAGCGGCTCGGGAGGGCCTACCTGCCCGATGCAGCCGCACAGACGCCCGCCCCGGTGCAGGGCGACAAAAGCGCAGGAAGGCGAGGCCAGCGCCCCGGTGGGCGCCGGGAAATCCAGGACACGCTCGTGATGGATGGCCTCGAGGATGGCACGTCGCGCCAGGTCGAGCAGCACGCGGCGCTCGTCGCTACAGAGTGGGGACATCCTGTTGCTTTTTTCTGCGCTCCAGGAGCCGCAGGTGGCGTCGTTGCTTCACCCGGTCGTCCACTTGGCTCCAGAAATTCATGTAGTATTGGACTGCCGAAGCCACCGCGCTCACCACCACCAGCCACAACAGCAGAGTCGCCAGCGGCTTGAACAACTGGTGTTTCGACCCAACGATGACGACGCAAACGGCAAGCACCTGTAAGACCATCTTGGTCTTGCCCAGCGCCGAGGCCTGGATCATGAAGCCCTCAGCCGACGCGATATTGCGCAGCCCCAGAACGATGAACTCGCGCCCGATGATGAACACCACCATCCAGCCCGGCACGAGGTGCATCTCCACGAGCGAGATAAACGCCGCCGAGATCAGCAGCTTATCGGCAATCGGGTCCAGCAGGATCCCCAGCGTGGTTACCTCGCCCCGCCGCCGCGCAAAATAACCATCCGCCCAGTCGGTGGCCGCGGCCATCAGCAGGATCAGCACGCCCCAGACCTCGAAGTGCATGGGGACACCCCAGACCACCAGGTTGGGCCCGCGTGTCAGCAGCACGACGACCAACAAAGGAGCAAAGAATATGCGCAGGATGGTCAGGCTGTTCGGCAGGTTCATGAGACACTCAGGAGGCCTCGGCTCACCGCCGGCCGCTGCCGTCCCCGATGCGAGGCGCCCCCACTATAGACCCGCACTCTGTCCCAGTCAACGGGCGCCACACTGCTCCGAGCGGATGAGGAGACGTGCCCAAAATCGTGAAGAATATTGAATGTCGGCAGTAACTAGCAGTTAACAACCTGCTGCAAAGCTGTGCAAATCCGTCAGGAGCCCAGCCGCGGCAATCCCTACCTTGGGCAGGGTGAAAGATTCGGCCTCACTTCCATAACTCCTTTTTCTTGAAAAGGATACAGTCGAACGGTACGGGCTCTTGACGGCCTGAGTCTCGGGGGGCTGCGCCTCTTAGTCCTAGAGCGGCCAACGATTTCCACACGGTTTTCCACAGCGCGCCTGGCGGCCTCAGGCTACCCGATAAATATTCTGGACGCTTCGCAGATGCGCTCTGCGCAAGCAATCGATTCTCTGGGGATGAGATTGTGAGGCGACGTAGTCCCAGCTTTCAGGCGCGGCCGATGCTGCGCAGCAGCCGTCCAGGCAGCACCACAAGTCCCCAGAGCAAGTCGAGAACCCCAGTCACCACGATCCCCACCAGCCGGAACGGCAGCAGGATCAGCCACACCAGCGGATAGAGCACGAGCGCGAGCAGCGCCAGCGGCCAGCAAAACACCAGAAGGATGCACCAGAGCAAAAATCCTGCCATCGGGCTCGCCTCCGATTCCAGTACATGGTGATACGCACAACTCCAGCGCGAATGTTCCACTCGGGAAGCGGAAAGCAGCCACGCCGGACAGCCTCCTCAGGCCGGGGTAGCAATTTGATGGAGTTTCAACCGGCGGGCGACCGATTCCGGCAGCTCGGCCTCGATGGCCATCTGGGAATCGCGCACTTCGGAGCGCAGCACGCGCCCGAGCGCGTGCACCAGCGCGAGGGTGCGGCCATCGCTGAGAGGCACGCGGAGCTGGAGCCGCACGATAGGATCAACCGGCATGGCGAGGTCGATGCGCCGGAGCAACTGCTCCAGGCCCGTGCCGGCCAGGGCGGAGACGAAGACGCCGCCGTTTTTCTTCTCACCTCGCTCCCCGTGGTTGAGCGCAGCTGACTCCTCGGGGGTGAGGCGGTCGATTTTGTTGAAGACATGAAGCCGCGGCCGGCCGTCCACGCCGAGCTCCACCAGCACCTTTTCCACCTCGGCGTCCTGCTCGGCGTGATGCGGGTCGGAGATATCGCTGACGTGCAGGACCAGCGCCGCCTCTTGCACCTCCTCAAGCGTGGCGCGGAACGCCGCGAGCAGGCCCGGCGGGAGGTCGCGGATGAATCCCACGGTATCCGAGAGCAGCACCCGCCGGTTCGAGGGCAAGCGCACGGCGCGCGCCGTGGGATCCAGCGTGGCGAACATCTTTGGCGAGACCAGCACCGCGGCCCGGCTGAGCGCATTAAACAGCGTGGACTTGCCTGCGTTGGTGTAGCCGACCAGCGCGACCGTGCCCAGCGGCACTGCTTGCCGCGCTTGGCGGCGCAGCGCCCGCTGCCGGCGGAGCATCTCGAGGCTCTGTGCGATCTTGCGGATGCGGTCGCGAATGCGCCGGCGGTCGGTCTCGAGTTTCTGCTCGCCGGGCCCGCGGGTCCCAATTCCCCCGCCCAGACGCGATAGTTCTGTGCCGCGGCCGGCCAGCCGCGGCATCAGATAGTTCAACTGCGCCAGCTCCACCTGGAGCTGGCCTTCACGGCTGCGAGCGTGCCCAGCAAAGATGTCCAGGATCAACTGCGTGCGGTCAATGACGCGGCAGTCTGTGCCGCGCTCGATACTGCGCTGCTGCCCCGGCGTGAGGCTGCCGTCGAAGACGACCACCGGCGCCCGTCGCATTTGTGCTTCGATTTTGACTTCCTCGAGCTTCCCGCGCCCGATCACCGTGGACGGGTCCACGGCCTCGCGCATCTGGAAGATGCTGCCGACCACTTCGGCGCCGGCGCTGCGCGCCAGCTCTTCGAGCTCGGCAAGCGACTCGCGCTCCGCCTCGCCCGCTGGGACGCCCGGCAGGCGCGGCGCTTTCTTGCGCCCCACGCCGACCAGCAGCACACGTTCGCGGGTTTCGGTCGTACGGACAGTCTTCATCTACGTGAAGAGATCTCCCAATCCACTGCTCTTGCAAGCCTAATCATTTTCTGCGGCAAGGGAGGCGCGGGGAAACGCGGCGCAAGGCGTTGTGGCTGGCCCAATCTCATTCCCGGAGAGATTATACGCCTTCGCCGACGTGCGCGCGAGACGCCGTCGCCGCGGCGAGTTGCCATTCGAGATGCCGCAGGACTCCGCCGGCAATCTCCGCGTCGTCGCCGAAACCTGCAAACCAGTGCACGCCCGGCTCCTTGCGGAACCAGGTGAGCTGCCTCTTGGCGTAGCGCCGCGTCGCCCGCTCGATCGCTTGCATCGCCTCGGACAGGCTCATTTCCCCGGCCAGGTGCGCGCGCAATTCCCGATAGCCGATAAACGTGAGCGGCTTGGCCGTCGCGGGAATGCCTCGGGCGAGCAGGGCTTGCAGCTCATCGAGCCAGCCCCGATCGAGCATCCTGTGGACGCGCTGTTCGATGCGCTGGTAGAGCTCTCCGCGGTGAGGCATCAACCCGATCTTCAGCGCCTCAAAGCCTTCCAGCCGTGGACGCCCTGCGCGGTGCACCTCGGTGATCGGCTTGCCCGCCAGAAGGCAGACTTCGATGGCGCGCACCAGCTTGGGCGCATCGCGCGCCGCAATGCGCGCCGCAGCCGACGTGTCCAGGCGGCGGAGAATACGGTGCAGATAAGCCGGGCCATGCTGTTGAGCGCGCGCACCGAGCCGTGCGCGAACTTCTTCCGAGCGGGTGGGCGCATCGGCAAGCCCTTCCAGCAGCGCGCGCAGGTAAAGCCCGGTACCGACGGTCAGGATGGGCAGGCGGCCGCGCCCGCGCAGGTCCTCGAGCGTTTCGAGTGCGCGCTGCCGATAATCCCCCGCGGTGAAAATCTCTTCGGGTTCCAGCAGGTCCATCAGGTGGTGCGGGACGCCGCGCCGCTCTTCGAACGCCGGTTTGGCCGTGCCGATCGAGAAGTGCCGATAGACCTGCGTCGAGTCGCAGGCCACCACCTCGCCGCCCAAGCGCTCGGCCAGCCGGACGCCCAGCGCCGATTTGCCGGATGCCGTCGGCCCGACAATGGCCACCAGCGGAGTCAGCAGTGGTGCAGGCATTTTCATCCGAGGTATTTCCAATAGCGGGCCAACAGGAAGATCAGCAGAAGCAGCGCCAGTAGCAGCGCGCCCAGAACCTGCTTGCGAGTGACGTTCACTGGGAGTCTAGCGGCAGATTATAGAGGAAGATGAAGCGCAATTCGATGTAAGGCCCGCTGAAGGCCGATGGCAACGGCTCGAAAGGGCTCGAGGCGCGAATCGAAGAGACCGCGGCGCGGTCGAGCGGCTCCTTGCCCGACGTGGCCATCAGCTCGGGTTCCGGAAGCGGCACGTTGCCATTGCGCAGAATGCGGAATTGCAGCACCACCCTGCCCTTGTCGCCCATCTTCGCCGACTCTGGGATCACCGAGTACCAGTTTCGACGCACGCTGGCCAGCACGCGCGTCAGGTAATTGGTGAAGTCCACGCCCTCGTCCGGCGTCAGCATCTGGATGGCGCTGCCGGCGAACCCTCTTCCTCCGCCTCCGGCCGGCCCGGACGGCATCGGGCCGCTGGTGCCGATAGCGCCGGTGCCGCTGCCGCCGTTCGAGGCGCCGCGAATGGATTCCTCGAGCGCTCGGCCGGGCGAGGTGCGGGGCAGGACGAGCCCGCCGGGGGCCTCAGAGGGCTTTGGCGCCTCGGCCCGGGCCTGTTCTCGCGGAGCCTCCCCGCGAGGTCGCGGCTCGGCTGCAACAGGGAGTTGCGGCGTCGGCGCAGCCGGCAACTCTCGAACCACGCGCTCGCGCTCAGGCGCCCCGGGCAGCGGCTGCGGCTCTACAGTCGGCGGGGCCACCTGGCGCAGCACCCGCGGGTCGATCCGCACCTGGGGGCTGGTTGGCTCCGCCGATGCGTGCGGCGGCCGGGGCGCATCGCCAAGCGACGGCGGAAGGTAAACGAAGCTCAACTGCCTCCGTGCAAGCTCCATTTCCGCCTGGGTCGGTGCCCGATATGGAAAAAGTCTTGGTCCAAGCAGAGCGAAAACGATCAGGGCAGTGTGAAATACAATGGAGGAGACTCGCGCCGGCCAGCGCCAGCTCAAATCGCGCTCCTCAATCGGTTCGACCAGCAGGTTGACTTCGCCGGTGGTCAGGACGTCCGGCTCCAGGAAGTCGGGGTGCCGCGCGAGCGGAGCCGCAGGCCGCAGCTCCACCGCCGCGGGCAGCACATCCTTGGGCACGGCCACCCGCGTATCGAGCACCATCAGCGGAACGTGGTGCGGGATGGACGTGGAGGCTTCCAGCGGTTTGACCGGCATGTCCCGCGGCACCAGAATCCTCGTCGCCAGAACATCCAGCGGGACGTAGGCGGGGATCTGTGTCTTGCCGTCGAGAGCCACAATCGGCAGGTCGGCCGGCACAAGCGTTCTTGCGTCGAGCGCGGTGGAACGCCGGCGGCGCTCGGGCGCGCCCGAGACTCCGGCGGCAGCCGGTCGGATGTCTTTCGGAATCAGGATTCGGGGAATCATCCGCCTAGCTAAAGAATGGCGAAAGCGCCTAGTTGGACGCGCCGCCCGTGGTCCAGGATGCTCGCCACGACGCGGTCGGCCAGCTCGAGCGCCCGGCGTCCCGCAGCGCCGTCCACTCGCGGCGCCTCTCGCATCCGCACCGCGCACAGAAACGCCCGCAGCTCCGCCCGCAGCGGCTCTTCGGGCTGCGCCGGCAGCTTTTCGAAGTCGAATTGCGGCTGCGGCCCCGGCTGGCGGACGCGCACGCGCAGCGCGTCCTGGCGGGTGTAGTCCACCGAGATGTATTCGTGCTGCTGGAAGAAGCGCATCTTGCGCACGCGCTCGGTGGAAACGCGGCTGGCGGTCAAATTGGCCACCGCGCCTGATTCAAATTCGATCCGGGCGTGCGCGATGTCCATCTTATCGCTGAGCACAGGGACGCCTACGGCCTTCAGGTCGGTCACGGGCGCGCCCACCAACGCGAGCAGGATATCCAAGTCGTGAATCATCACGTCGTAAACGACGTCAATATCCAGGCTGCGGGGCGAAAAAACCCCCAGCCGGTGCACCTCGAAGAACAGCGGCCGCGAAACGATCTTTTCCACCGCCACAACCGCGGGGTTGTACCGTTCGAGATGCCCCACCTGCAAGACGCGCCCGTTCCTCCTCGCCGCGGCGATCAGCTCATCGGCCTCCGCCAGTGTCGCGGCCATGGGTTTCTCCACAAGCACGTCAATCCCCAGCTCGAGCAGGCGGCAGCCGATCCGCGCGTGCTCGACTGTGGGCACCGCCAGGCTGACGGCATCCACACGGCCCACAAGCGCCGCGAGATCGGGCAGCACCGCGGTCGAGAATTCCGCTCCCACCTGCCGGGCGCGCTCAGCATCGGTGTCCACGACGCCGACCAGCTCGGCATCGGCCAGATCCCGGTAGACGCGCACGTGATTGCGGCCGAAGTCGCCGACGCCCACCACGGCGACGCGAATTTTCGATCCACTCGCGGCTGGCTGGCTCAATGGTTCCCTTCCTGCGCCGGCGCTCCTTGGGGCGGCTCCGGCTCAAACGCCTGGATGGCGATGCCGGCGGCGTCGGCGGTCTTGAGCAGGCGCGCGCGGTCGAAGAGCAGCGTGCGGCGCGCGTCCACGGCCAGCGCCGTGGCGTTTGTCCGCTTCATCACTTCGACGGTGGAAAGGCCCACAACGGGTACATCAAAACGCATGTCTTGCCGGGGTTTGCTCACCTTGACCACCACCAAGCGCGCCTGGCCGGTGATCCGGGCGGCGCGCTCGATGGCCTCGTCGGTGCCTTCCATGGCCTCGATGGCCACGCAAGCGCGCTCGCGTACAATCACCGTCTGACCCAGGTCGAGACTCGCGATTTGCCGGGCAATCCGCCGGCCGTAGGCAATATCGGCCGCCTCGCCCGCGTCCGGGGCGCGGCGCGTCAACACGCCTGGCTCGGGCACCAGCGGCTTCAGGAAGGCGGTCGAATCCACTAGTTCGATGCCCTCCGCCTCGAGCACCCGGGCCACCGCGCCAATCAGCGAGTCAGTGTTCTTC
>JBASRK010000246.1:0-10331 GCA_049273775.1 Candidatus Acidiferrales bacterium | reverse complement strand
CCCGACGCTTCGCGCCAGCGGCGTAGCCTACGATGTGAGGAAATCCTTCCCCTATTCGAGCTACGAAGAATTTGAGTTCGACGTGCCCACGCGCACCGAGAGCGATTGCTATGCGCGAGACCTGCTGCGGGTCGCGGAGATGCGTGAGAGCCTGAAAATCATCCGCCAGGCCGTGACCAAGATTCCCGCCGAGGGGCCCATTCGCACCGAGGCGCCCGGCATTGTCCCCCCGGACCGCGAAAAGATGAAGACGGAGATGGAGGCGCTGATCTATCACTTCAAAATCTTCACCGAGGGCTTCTCGCCCCCGCCAGGCGAGGTTTACCAGACCATCGAATCGCCGCGGGGCGAGTTGGGTTTCTACGTGGCGAGCGACGGCTCGCCTCGGCCGTGGCGCGTGAAAGTGCGCGCGCCGTCGTTTGCCAATTTGCAGGCGCTGCCCCGTCTGGTGGAAGGCCGGCTGATCGCCGACGTCGTCACCTGCATCGGCACGATTGATATCGTCCTGGGGGAAGTGGACCGCTGACCGGCGGTGCGCGAAAGCCAATCATGACGCTGCCCGAGCCGCTCGAAGCCAAGTTCCACACCTTGCTGAAGCGCTATCCGGTGAAGCGCTCGGCACTGGTGCCGATGCTGCTCTATGCGCAGGACCAGTTCGGCCAAATCAACGACGCAATGATCGAGGAGATCGCGCAGCGGCTCGACCTGAACGTCCTGCAGGTCACCGAGACCCTGGCTTACTACTCGATGCTGCGGCGCAAGCCCGCCGGGAAATACCACGTACAGGTGTGTACGAACGTCTCCTGCATGCTGCGCGGCGGCAACCGCATCTACGAGCACGTCCAGCGGAAGCTCGAGATCGGCAACAAGCAGACCACGGCCGACGGGGTATTCTCGGTCGAGGAGGTCGAATGCATTGGCGCGTGCACGGGCGCCCCGGCGCTGCAGATCAACTACGGCTTCTACGAAAACCTTACCCCGGAAAAGGTGGACGCGCTCGTGGATCAGCTCGACGCCGGCCACAAACCCGAGCCGGTGGCGTGCACCTCGGGCGCGTTGCACGAGCGCCATCCGGCTGAGGTGCCGGTGATCAGCCGGCGGTTTGGCATCCGCAACTCGCACACGCTCGAAGTCTACCGCAATAACGACGGCTACCGGGCGCTGGAAAAGGCTCTGAAGCAGATGACGCCCGAGCAGATCATCGAGGAGGTCAAGAAATCGAATCTGCGGGGCCGCGGCGGCGCTGGGTTCCCCGCTGGGGTGAAGTGGAGCTTCGTGCCGAAGGAGTCTGCGAAACCGAAGTACGTGCTCTGCAACGCCGATGAGAGCGAGCCCGGGACGTGCAAGGACCGCCCGCTGATGGAACTGGACCCGCACCAGTTGATCGAAGGGATGCTCATCACCAGCCGCGCTGTCGGCGCGCGCCAGGGCTATATCTATATCCGCGGCGAGTATCGCTACGTGATGGAGATTTTGGACGCGGCGATTGCCGAGGCCTACGCGAACGGGTATCTCGGCCGGAACATTCTCGGCAGCGGGTTTGATTTCGACCTGTGCACGCACACCGGAGCTGGCGCCTACGAGTGCGGTGAGGAATCGGCGCTGATGGAGTCGCTCGAGGGCAAGCGCGGCTACCCCCGCATCCGCCCGCCCTTCCCTGCGGTCGTGGGCCTCTACGGCTGCCCGACCGTCATCAACAACGTGGAGACGCTCAGTTCGGTGCCCGCGGTGATCTTGAACGGCGGCGAATGGTACGCCAATCTGGGCTCACCCAAGAACGGCGGCACGCGGCTGTTCTGCGTCTCGGGGCACGTCAATCGTCCCGGCATCTACGAGCTTCCCCTGGGCTTCAACCTGCGGCGGATGATCGAGGATGTCGCCGGCGGAATTGCCAATGGAAAAAAACTCAAAGCGGTGATCCCTGGAGGGAGCTCCTGCCCGCTGCTCGGTGCCGAGGAGACCGACCTGCCCATGGACTTCGACTCGCTGGCTAAGGCGGGCTCGATGCTAGGCTCGGGCGGCCTGGTGGTGATTGACGAAGACACCTGCATGGTGGACCTGGCGCGGCGCATCATGCATTTCTACGCCCACGAATCGTGCGGCTGGTGCATCCCCTGCCGGGAAGGCACGGCTTGGCTGCGCAAGATACTTGACCGCTTCCACCAGGGCAGCGGGCGCGCCGAGGATATCCCTCTGCTCGGCGAGCTCGCGAAGAACATGCTGGGTCGCACATTCTGCCCGCTGGGCGACGCCGCGGCGCTGCCCACGATGAGCATCGTGAAGAAATGGCGGCACGAGTTCGAGGAGCACCTGACGGGTCGCTGCCCCTACAAGCCCGCCGAAGTGTTGGCCGGGGCTTTCTAGGGATTTATGACGGAACAGAAACAGATCACGCTGAAGATCAACGACCGCGAGCTGGTGGTCCCGCCGGGCACCCTCGTGATCGAAGCCGCGCGCCGGCTGGGTATCGAGGTGCCGTCGTTCTGCTATTACCCGGGGCTGTCGCTCCAGGCGGCCTGCCGGATGTGCCTGGTCGAAGTCGAAAAGGCGCCGAAGCTGCAGACTGGCTGCACCCTCATCGCGGTGGACGGCATGGTGGTGCGCACCGACACCGCGCAGGTGCACGAGGCGCGCAAGGCCATGCTCGAGTTTCTGCTCATTAACCACCCGCTCGATTGCCCGGTGTGCGACAAGGGCGGCGAGTGCGAATTGCAGGACATGGTCTTCCGCTACGGCGCCGACCAGAGCCGCTTCGTCGAGGAGAAAATCCACCAGCCGGAGGAGAAGTGGTCCGAGCTGGTCTATTACGACGCCCCGCGGTGCATCCTCTGCTTCCGCTGCGTGCGCGTGTGCGATGAGGGCATGGACGTCAAGGCCCTGGGTGTGGGCCAGCGCGGCGCCTACTCGGTGATCATCCCGAACCGCGAGGACCACCTGGAATGCGAAGAGTGCGGAATGTGCATAGACATCTGCCCCGTGGGCGCGCTCACCAGCGGTACCTATCGCTACAAGACGCGCCCGTGGGAGATGAAATACGTCGGGACGGTCTGCGCGCACTGCTCGAACGGCTGCAAGACCACCCTGAGCGTGCGCAACAACGAGATCCTCCGCGCCAACAACCGCGACCTGTCCGGCATCAACGGCGATTTCTTGTGCGTGAAGGGTCGCTTCGGCTTCGATTTCGCCAAGCACCCCGACCGCCTCAAGCAGCCTCTGGTCCGGCGAAACGCCAGGCTCGAGCCGGCAAGCTGGGAAGACGCCCTGCTCGAAGTGGCCGGCCGACTGAAGCAGGTGCGGGAGAATTACGGCCCCGGCGCGGTCGGCTTCATCGGGTCAAATCACACCAGCAATGAAGAAAACTACCTGCTCGGCCGCCTTGCGCGGGCCGCCATAGGCACCAACAACTTGGACCACCACCGCACGGCAGACTATGCCGGACTCGTGGCCGCGCTCGGCGCGCAAGCCTCCGGCGCAATGGCCACGATGCGCCAGCTCGGCGAAGCGAAGGCTATTCTGCTCATCGGCAACGACCCCACCGAGCAGAACCCGCTGGCCGCCTGGCAGATGCGCACGGCTTTGCGCCTGCACGGCGCGCGCCTTTACGCGGTCAACGCGCGGCCCATCAAGCTGCGCCGCCAAGCCAGGCAGTTTGTACAGACCACCGAGGGCTCGGAGCCTGCGGTGACGCGCTGGCTGGCCAGCGGCAAAGGCAATTTCGAGGCCGGCGTGGCGGCGGGGCTTACCGCGCTTAAAGCAGCGCTCGAAAAAGAGAGCGATGTCGTCATCGTCTTCGGGTCCGAAGTAACCGGAGCAGCAATTCGCGACCTTATGGCCTTCGGCTCGCGCCTGGCAGGCCAGACGGGCTACATGGCTCTGGGCGACTATGCCAATTCCCGCGGCGCCTCCGACATGGGCTTGCTCCCGGAACGCCTGCCAGGCTACGCCAGCCTCGATGACTCCGCCGCCCGCGAATTCTTCGGCAAGCTCTGGGGCGCGCCACTCCCCGAAGAGTCCGGCCTCGATGCACGGCAGATGCTCGACGCTGCGCTCGCCGGCAAGGTCAAGGCGCTCTACATCGTTGGCGCAAACCCGCTGAAGACCTTTGGCCTTGCCCCGGGCGACCAGCTGGGCGGCCTCGAGCTGCTGGTGGTCCACGAAATGTTCCTGACCGAGACTGCGGCGCGCGCCGACATTGTTCTTCCCGCAGCCTGCGCGTACGAGAAGGATGGCACGGTCACCAACACCGCCGGAGAGGTGCAGTTGCTGCGCAAGGCGGCTGACGTGATGGGCCCACGCACAGATTTCGATATCCTGCGGATCCTTTCGCATCTGTTGGCAAACCTCGGTCTGGGTCGCGCCATCCCACTGCGCACGCCTGAAGCGGCGTTTGAGGAGATCCGCCGCAATGTGCGGGGATACGACGTCTCGCTAGTCAGCCTCCTCGCCGGCGGCGCCGAACCGTCCGTGCCGAGCTTTCCGGCAAACGGGCGCGCGTCGTACGATGTGCCGGCCGGAGCGATTTTTTCTTCGCGGGATACGCTCTTCACCAGCGGTAGCCTGGGCCGCTACTGCACCACGATGAATTCCCTTCCGGAAGCGGAAGTCAAGCCGTGAGTGAGCTCCTCGCCCAGCACCCGATCCTGGCCGTCTCGCTGACCAAGATCATCGTCCTGATGTTCCTGCTGATGACGGCGCTGGCATATCTCACCTGGTTCGAGCGCAAGGTGGTGGCGCACATCCAGTCGCGCTGGGGGCCGTACCGCGCCGGGCCGCACGGGCTGCTGCAACCGCTTGCTGACGGCTTGAAGTTCCTGTTCAAGGAAGATGTGACGCCGGGGGGCGTGGACCGCTTCGTCTATTTCCTGGCGCCGTTCCTCTCGATGTCGCTGGCGCTGACCTCCATCGCACTGATTCCGTTCGGCCCGAAAGACATTACCGTGTTCGGCCAGCGCACCGGGCTGGTGGTGGCCGACCTAAATATCGGACTGCTTTTTCTGTTCGCCATCACTTCGCTGGGCGTGTACGGCGTGGCACTGGCCGGCTGGTCGTCGAACAGCAAGTACCCGCTGCTGGGAGGCCTGCGCAGCTCGGCGCAGATGGTCAGCTACGAGTTGTCGCTCACCATGTCGGTGGTGGGCGTGCTGCTGCTGGCGGGCTCGTTCAACTTGCGGGAGATTATCGCGGCGCAGAGCGGGTTCGTCCGGGGCATCCTCCCGCGGTGGAACATTATTGCCTCGCCGATGCCGCAACTGCTCGGCTTCCTTTGCTTCTTCATTGCCGCCATCGCCGAGACTAATCGCCTGCCGTTTGATCTGCCCGAAGCGGAATCGGAATTGGTGGCGGGATTTCACACCGAATACGCAAGCTTCAAGTTCGCGATGTTTTTCCTGGGCGAATACGCCAGCATGGTGACGGTTTCGTGCCTGGCCACGATCCTGTTCTTCGGCGGCTGGCTTTCGCCCTTCCCTGAGTCGCCGTTATTTGCCTGGACGCGTTTCCTTCCCACTGCCCTGCTGGCTGCGGGCGGTCTATGGGTCATCCTGGACGGCGTGCGCTACGAGACAATTTTCGGCCGGATTCTGCTGCCGCTGCTGGGCCTGGCGCTGTGCGCCTTGGCGTATGGGGTGTCGCGCCCGGGCGTGGTGGAGTTCGCCCAGGGACCGTTCTGGTTCCTGGCAAAAGTTTTCGTCTTCCTGTTCCTGTACATCTGGGTGCGCGGCACATTGCCGCGCTTCCGCTATGACCAGTTGATGGCCGTCGGCTGGAAGCTGCTGCTGCCGGTCTCGATGGCCAACGTGGTGCTTACGAGCTTCGCCATCGTGGTGAGCAAGCGATGACTGCCGAGCTCGTGATCTTTTTCCTGCTCGCCGGGGTGGCCGTGGCCGGCGCGCTGAACCTGATCCTGCAACGCCACCCGATCCATAGCGCCCTTTCCCTTGTCGTGGTGATGATGGCGCTCGCCGGGCTGTATCTCCTGCAGGGCGCGGAGTTCATCGCCGCAGTGCAGATCATCGTGTATGCCGGGGCGATCATGGTGCTGTTCATCTTCGTCATCATGCTGCTGAACGCTGGCGAGGAAGAGCGCACCAACCTGAGCCGCATGGCGCGTTGGGTCGGCCTGCCCCTGGGAATTTTTCTCCTGCTGCAACTGGTGTACTGGATTGGCCGCGCCCCGGAAGCGCCGGCAACGGTTGCCGCGTCGCCCGCCCAGACCCGCAAGCTGGCGATGATGCTTTTCCAGGAATTCGTCTTCCCGTTTGAGCTGACCTCCATCCTAATCCTTATCGCCATTCTCGGCGCGCTGGTGCTGGCGAAGAAGGAGAGCTAGTGGTGGTGCCGGTTTCGTACTACCTAGTTCTGAGCGCCATCCTGTTCGGGCTGGGCGTGGTAGCCTTCGTCTTCAAACGGAACATCATCACCATCTTTATGGCTATTGAGCTGATGCTCAACGCCGTCAACTTGGCGTTTGTGGCCTTTAGCCGCTCTCTCGGCCAACTCCAGGGACAGGTGTTTGTCTTCTTTGTGATTGTAGTGGCGGCCGCCGAGGCAGCGGTGGGCCTTGCGATCATCATCTTGATTGCGCGCAATCGGCGGTCCCTCAATGTCGAGCGCGTGGACCTCCTGAAGCTGTGATGTTCATCCTGCGCTATCTGTGGATCATCCCGGCGCTGCCTCTCGCAGGGGCCGCGCTCAACGGCCTGTTCGGCCGTCACTGGCCAAAGCGCGCCGTGGATGCCGTCGGTCTGGGCGCCACGGGGCTCGCCTTCGCCGCAACGCTCGAGCTGATCCGCGAATTTGCGCGCCTGCGACCCGGGCAGGTTCCCTGGATCGAGTCGTACTTCACTTGGATTGCCGCCGGGAGCTTTCGCGCCGGTTTCGATCTGCAAGTGGATCAGCTCACCATCGTCATGCTGCTGGTGGTAACCGGCGTGGGCTGGCTCATCCACATCTACTCGACCGGCTACATGGCCCACCAGGGTGGCTACTACCGCTTTTTCGCCTGCATGAACCTGTTCATGTTCTTCATGCTCACGCTCGTCATGGCGGCAAATTTCGTGCTGCTATTTGTCGGATGGGAAGGCGTCGGACTGTGCAGCTACCTGCTGATCGGATTCTATTTTTTGCGCAAGTCGGCCGCCGACGCGGGCAAGAAGGCCTTCATCGTTAACCGCATCGGCGATTTCGGCTTCATGCTGGCGATCTTTCTGACATTCTGGACGTTCGGCTCAGTCGACTTCACGATCGTGTTTCGCACTGCCGCAAATATGCCCACGGAGATTCCCGGACAGCTTGGCGTGCTCACTTCCATCTGCCTGCTGCTGCTCGCCGGGGCCGTCGGCAAATCGGCGCAGTTGCCGCTCTACGTCTGGCTGCCGGACGCCATGGAGGGCCCCACGCCGGTCAGCGCGCTGATCCATGCCGCCACAATGGTCACCGCGGGCGTGTACATGGTCGCCCGGTCGCACATCCTCTACATGCACGCGCCCTTGGCCATGACGACGGTGGCCATCATTGGCGCGCTGACCGCACTATATGCCGCGACGATCGGCCTGGTGCAAACCGACATTAAGAAAGTCCTGGCGTATTCCACGATTAGCCAGCTGGGCTACATGTTCCTTGGCTGCGGCGTGGGCGCTTTCGCCGCTGGCATCTTCCACTTGATGACGCACGCCTTTTTCAAGGCGCTCCTGTTCCTCGCCGCCGGAAGCGTGATCCACGCCCTCGGCGGTGAGCAGGATATGCGGCGCATGGGTGGCCTGCGCCACAAGATTCCGTGGACGTACTGGACGATGCTCGTCGGCACTCTGTCGATCTCGGGCGCACCACTGTTCGCCGGCTTTTTTAGCAAGGACAAGATCCTATTCGAGACGGCGGTGAGTCCATACGGCGGAAAAATGCTGTGGCTCATCGCGCTGGTCGCTGCCTTGCTGACCGCCTTTTATATGTTTCGCCTCGTCTTTCTGAGCTTCCACGGCGCGCCGCGCTTCGACGAGCAAGAAACCCACGTGCACGAATCGCCGCGGAACATGCTCGTGCCGCTGGCGGTGTTAGCGGTCCTCTCTGTCGGCGGCGGCTGGATGGCCGCGCCCGCGCTGTTCGGCGGTACGAACCATTTTGAGAAGTTTCTTGCGCCTGTCTTTGGGGTAGAGCTCAGACAGACAGCAGACACGCACGCAGGACCCCAGCAAGAATTGCTTCTGACAGGTATTGCCATCGGGGTAGCGCTGGCCGGCTTTTTTGTGGCGTGGTGGTTCTACATCCGCCGGCCACAGACGCCCGAGCGCCTCGCCGAGTCGTTTCACGCGCCTTACCAGCTCCTGCTCAACAAATACTATGTGGACGAGCTCTACAACTGGCTGATCGTTCGCCCGACCGTTTGGATCTCCACGTTTTTCCTGTGGCGCGTCGTTGACGAGGGTGTCGTGGACGGCTCGGTGAACGGTCTGGCGCACGTGGCGCGGCGCTTGGGAGAGCGCGTGCGCCAGGTGCAATCAGGCAATACGCGCAGCTACGCGGCCTGGGTGGTTGTCGGAGCGGTGTTCTTCACGGTGCTGATGCTCTGGCCGTTGTTCCGGATGGTGCGCTAGCGTGACGCCGCCCTATCTCCTGACGGTGATCACCTTCCTGCCGCTGGCGGGCTCGGCGGCGCTGCTGCTCCTGCGCCGCGACGACCGCATCTGGATCCGTCGCCTGGCGCTGGCCACGGCGGTGGCCGAGCTCGGCATCTCGCTGCTGCTGCTCCGCGGCTTCCAGGCGGATAGCCCGCTCTACCAGTTCGAGGAGCTGCGCGCTTGGATTGCTTCGCCGCCCATCCACTACCACCTGGGCGTGGACGGCATCAGCCTGTTTCTTGTGCTGCTGATCACGTTGTTGGCGCCGCTGGCGATGCTGGCCTCCTGGCAAAGCATTGAAACGCGCGTTCGGGAATTCTTCCTGATGCTGCTGGTGCTCGAGACCGGCATGATCGGCGTTTTTCTGGCGCTCGACCTGTTCCTGTTTTTCGTTTTCTGGGAAGTGATGCTCATCCCCATGTATTTCATCATCGGCGTCTGGGGCCACGAGCGGCGCGTCTACGCCGCGGTGAAGTTCGTGCTCTACACAATGACCGGGTCGATGCTGATGCTGGTCGGCATCCTGTGGCTTTACAACCTGACCGGCACTTTCGACCTGCCAATCATCCAGTTGATGCTCCAGACCGGCCAGGTCGCGCTCGCGCCGCGGGTCGAGCTGCTGATATTCGGCGCGTTTTTCCTCGCCTTTGCCATCAAGGTGCCGCTTTTCCCGCTGCATACCTGGCTGCCCGACGCGCATGTCGAGGCACCCACGGCTGGCTCGGTGCTCCTGGCCGGGGTGCTGCTGAAGATGGGCATCTACGGCATGCTGCGCTTCTGCCTGCCCCTTTTCCCCGAGGCCTCGCACCGCGCCGCGCCCTACGTCGCCGTGCTCGCGCTGATCGGGGTGATCTACGGCGCTCTGGTGGCCATGGTGCAGCCGGATCTGAAAAAGCTGATTGCGTACTCCTCGGTGAGTCACCTGGGCCTGGTGGTGCTCGGCATCTTCGTGTTCAGCTCGATATCCATCCAGGGCGCGGTCTATCAGATGCTCAATCACGGTGTTTCGACCGGCGCGCTCTTCTTACTCGCCGGGATGCTCTATGACCGGCGGCACACGCACATGATCCGCGAGTTTGGCGGCCTCGGCACGCCGATGCCGGTGCTGGCGGCGCTATTCCTGTTCGCGTCTCTCTCCTCGATAGGTCTGCCGATGCTCAACGGGTTCGTCGGTGAGTTCTTGATCCTGCTGGGCACGTTTCAGCACCACGCTCGGTGGGCCAGCTTTGCCGCGACCGGCGTCATCCTCTCGGCTGTTTATCTGCTCTGGGCGTACCAGCGCGTATTCTTCGGCGAAGTCACCCTCGAGCAAAACCGCTCCCTGCCGGACGCCTCACCCCGCGAGCGCGTCGTCCTGTTCACCCTGGCGGCCGTCATTCTGTGGATGGGCATCGGGTCGCCTCTGCTTACCCGCCGGATGGAGGCTTCGAGCCGGCACGTGCTTGAGCAGATGCAGCGCCCTCAAAGCTTCCTTGCTGGTACGGCCGCCGCGCCCGGCAAGGCCTCAAACTCTCCGGAGCCATTTCGCCTGATGCGCACCGGGGAGCGGGCGGGGGCCCCGTAGATGTTCCCTCCGCTCGAAGACATCTTTCGGCTGGCGCCGGAATTGGTGTTGTGCGCGTTCGGTATCCTGGTGATGCTGGTCGAGGCGTTCCTCCCGCGCCGGCGGCAGGGCGCGGTCGCCACCCTCGCCCTGCTGGGCTCGGGCCTGGCGCTAGC
>JBASRK010000245.1:0-25933 GCA_049273775.1 Candidatus Acidiferrales bacterium | reverse complement strand
CGTTTCTCGATGTCGGCCTTTTCCATGAACCGCTCGAGATGACTTACGGCCGTCTTCATCGCCTCGGCTGATTGCAAGACCTCGGCGACGATCAGCTCGTTGTCGTTGAAGCGCCGGCCGACCTCGCCCATGCCCTCCATCAGGGGTCCATTGATGATATCGAGCGGCGCGGCGCCCTCCTGGCGCTTGCGATCGAGGTCCTCGATCAGGCCGTCCTTGGTGCCCTCGAGGATGTAGTTGGCGAGCCTCTGGTCGAGCGGGAGATCGGCCGCCCGCGCTTTCTCTTTTTTCTTATGCGCCCGGAAGTGCTCGGTGATGGCGGCGATGTGGAACTGGTTGATGGCGATTTTCTGCTCGCGGGTTTGCGCGCGCCAGTCGGCGGGCGCGTCGCGGAACGCCGCGGCCCGCGGGTGCTCTGCGGGCAGCCCGGTCGGGACGTGATTGAACAGCAGGCCTTCGGCGAGCTTGCGCTCGTTCTCGGGGATCGAGGCGAAGCGCTCGAGGCGCTCGGCATTGACGATGGCCAGGTCCAGTCCGGCTTTCGTGCAATAGTACAGGAAGACCGAGTTGACCACTTCGCGAGCGCCGGGCGGCAGGCCGAAGGAGATGTTCGAGATGCCCAGCACGGTGCGGACGACGGGGATGTGCTGCTTGATCAGGCGCAGACCCTCGATTGTTTCGACGGCGCCGCCGATGTAGTTCTCGTCGCCCGTGGCGCAGGGGAAAACCAGCGGGTCGAAGATGATGTCCCACGCGGGAATGCCATACTTCTCGGTGAGGAGCTGGCAGGAACGCTGGGCGATGGCCAGTTTGCGCTCGCGGGTGAACGCCTGGGCCTGCACGGGATCCTCGTCGATGCAGCCCACGATGACGGCCGCGCCGTAGGCGCGAGCCAGCGGGCACACCTTCTGGAATCTTTCCTCTCCGTCTTCCAGGTTGATCGAGTTGATGATGCTCTTGCCCTGGCAGTAGGTGAGCGCCAGCTCCAGGGCGCCGGCATCGGTGGTGTCGATCATGATGGGGGCTTTGATTTTGCGGATCAGCTTCTCGTAGAAGGGCTGGATGTCCTTCAGCTCTTCGCGCTCGGTGCTTTGCAGGCAGACGTCCACGATGTGCGCGCCGTTCTTGACCTGGCGGCGCGCTATTTCCGAGGCTTCCTCCCACTGTTCCGCGGCGACGAGCTGCTTGAACAGCCGCGACCCGATGACGTTGGTGCGCTCGCCCACCAGCAGCGGCCGCGTGCTCTCCTCGGCCTCGACCATCTCGATGCCCGAATAGACGGCGCGGCGGGAATCCTCCGGCGGGCGCCGCGGATTCTTGCCCTGGGCCATCTGGGCGATCGCCCGGATGTGCTTTTCCGTGGTCCCGCAGCAGCCGCCCACTAGATTGAGCCAGCCGTGCTGGGCGAACCGCTCGAGCTGCTCGGCCAGCGAGGTGGGGGTTTCGAGGTATTTCCCCTCCTCGTTCGGCAGGCCGGCGTTGGGATAGCAGGAGACATAGCGCCGGGTCAGCGATTGTAGCGTGCGCAGATGATCGGTCATGAACTCCGGCCCGGTGGCGCAGTTCAACCCCAGCGAGAGCAGGTCGAGATGATCGAGCGAAGCCCACAGCGCCTCGATGTCCTGCCCGGCCAGCATCGTGCCCATGGGCTCGATCGTGGCCGAAATCATCAGCGGGATCTGCACCCCCAGCTCGCGCGCCAGCCTTTGCACCGCCAGGGCGCCAGCCTTGATGTTGCGCGTGTCCTGGCAGGTTTCGAGCAGCAGAACATCCACGCCGCCGTCAACGAGTCCTCGCGCCTGCTCGAAATAGGCCTCTCGGAGCTGGGGAAACGTGGCGCCACCGGTGACAGTGATGGCCTTGGTGGTCGGGCCCATCGAGCCCGCGACAAAGCGCGGCTTCGAGGGCGCCGAAAACTCGTCCGCCGCGCTCCGGGCCAGCTCAGCGGCCTTGCGATTGAGCGCATAGGCCTGCTCCTCCAATTGGTATTCGGCGAGTACGATGGGCGTGCCGCCAAAGGTGTCGGTCTCGATGACATCGGCGCCCGCCTCGAGATATTTGCGATGGATATCGAGGATGACTTCCGGCTTGCTGAAGACGAGATGTTCGTTACACCCCTCCAGTGCCGGCCCGCCGAAGTCCGCGGCCGAGAGGCTGCGCTGCTGGATCATCGTCCCCATGGCGCCGTCCAGGACGAGGATGCGCTCCCGGAGCAACTCCCTGAGGACGCGGCCTTGTTGAGACAAGTCTCTCATCTTGGTTCCGGCCCCGGTTCGTGATCCTTCGAGAGGACTCGGAAGGGCCGACCTATACTTCTCCCAACTCCAGCTTGGCACACGCAGGTTGGGGCGGCAAGCTTCGGGGAATCGCTGATGTTTTCGGTGGAAACCTCTGGCGCCATTGACAGACTGCGACCCGCGCTGTGGAGAGCGATGCGTGTCCTGTCGGGTGAAGGTGCGAACTTGGTGGTTATTCCTCCGTGCTGAGGAAATCGAGCGGGCCGGCAGCTTCGGCCGGCGGCAGCAGTCCCGCCTGCGCGCCGCGCGCGAGCAACTCGTGCACGGCCTGCCGGCCGCGTTCGCCGTAGCCCAGCGTCCAGTGGTTGACGTACATGCCGACGAACTTGTCGGCCAGCTCCGCGTCCATCTCGCGGGCGAACTGCATGGCGTAGTTGAGCGCCGCATCGCGGTGCTCGAGCGCATACGCAACGCTCTGGCGGATGGCGCGGGCGATCTGGTGGCCGACCTCGGGGCCCAGAGCGCGGCGCACGGCGTTGCAGCCGAGCGGCAGCGGCAGCCCGGTCTGCTCGAGCCACCAGTGGCCCAGGTCCACCACGCGGTGCAGGCCGGCCTGCTGAAACAGCAGTTGTCCCTCGTGAATCAGCAGGCCCGCGTCCACCGTCTCGTTGCGCACTGCGTCCAGGATCTTGTCAAACGCCATCGGAACCGGCTCGAAGTGCGGCTCAAAGAGTTTCAGCGTCAGGTAGGCCGTCGTCCGCAGCCCGGGCACGGCGACGCGGCGCCCGGCCAGCTCCTTGCCCTTGAGCGGATGCGAGGCCACGACGATTGGGCCGTAGCCCTCGCCGAAACTCGCGCCGCAATCGAGCAGGACGTACTTCTCCCGCAGAAAGGCGTAGGCGGAGAAGCTCAGCGCGGTCACGTCATACAGTTCTTCGCTCGCCGCCTGGTTCAGGGTCTCGATGTCCGCCAGCACGTGGGTGAACTTCAGCCCGGCGGTGCGCACCTTGCGCGTCGCTAGGGCGTAGAACATGAAGGCATCGTCGGAATCCGGCGAATGCGCCAGCTTGATTTCCATCACCCGTGTCGCGGCTTGTTTGATGGCCATTGCGTTGCCGGACAAATTGCGATTGCTTGCCAGATATCCTTTATGGAGTGCCCCGGCCTGAACTTAAGTCTCGCGGAATGGAGCCCCCGAAGGAAAAATAGGCCGCGAAGCCGCCCAAACGGGTTTCCTCAAGCGCGAAACCTGGAAGGGGGACTCCCGCGTCGCGAAGCAAAGCGTTTGACGGAATCCCGAACCCTCGGGATAGGCCGTTCCCAAACGCAAAGAGTAACACACTCAGTCGCTTCTCACAAATGCGCGGGGCCGAGCGGCGAAAAAGTCGCGTCGGACGGAGTTTAGCGAGGCCGAGCAGCAAGTTGCTGCCGACGCGCACACTCCTGGGCCGCGAGGCAGCGCGGAGCGTCAGAGCGCGGAGACCAGGCGGGCGACGGCGGTGTCGAACTCCACTTTTCCATCGAGGTATGGCTGCCAATAGCGCTCGAGCAGCCGCTGATATTGGCTCCAGCCGCGGGCATAGAGGCCGTAACGATAGGCGTAGGGCGTGTAGTTGCCCGGGCTGCCCCCGGCGGAACCCTCCGCCGCGGCCGCATCCTTCTGCAGGGCAAGCTTGACGATCTCGCCGGTGGTATAAAACAGCAGCGCGTGCCAAAGGTCGCGAGGGATGGGCTTCGACCGAGCACGGCATTCGCGGACGATGGCCTGGCGCACCGCGCCTGCCAGCGCATGGGAGGCCTCGTGGAAGAGCACCTCGAGCGCCGCGGTCCCCTGATTGCGCGCATCGGCGCTCGAAAGGGTCAGGTGCACGGGGTCGAGCGAGGTATAGGCGCCGAAAGGCCCGCCGTAAAAAACCACGTCCGCTCGCAGGCGCCCCACGGGCCAGTTGGAGTGGTAGATAGCAGCGAGTTGCCGCGACAGGCTCCCGCCCAGCCCGCGCACCATCGGGCCCACCGAGGCAATCCACGAGCGGTTCGTGCGGTCGTGCTCCGGCCACCAGCGCGCGCGATAGACCGGCGCAGCGCGCTCGAGCGCCGCGACCAGTTCCGGCCGCAGGCCAGAGGTGCACTCGCTCGAGCCCCGCCCCGAGAGGTCGGCACAGACTTCCAATTCCGCCAGGCGATTGTTGATGTTCACCATGTCACCGTTGAAGAGCAGGTCGCGGCCGGCGAGATCGCGCCCATAGTAATCAACCGCCGCCGACCAGGCCTGTTGTTCTTCCGGTGTCAGGCCTTCGGTCGAAGCCGGCGCCGCGGCTGTTGCGCCGCCGCGGGTCTCAGTTCCACTCGATGGCTCTGTCCGGATGGTGCCCTGTCCGCCAGGTTTGCGGAGCCGAGCCTGAAGGTAGAGGAAATGGTGCAAGTTGACCCAGAAACCGCTGTGGAACTCGAAAACGGGCAGAGTTCCCTGGCTCGCTTCCTGTGCCGACCGAGGTTCAGCCGCTGCTTGCCTCGGTTGGACTGGGGCCAACAGCAGTGCCGCGGCGAAGACAAAAACTCCGATTTGCTGGAGGAAAGGAATCATTTTTCGATCGAGGATGTTATCCGAAAGTGCTGTGTTTGACGAAACCTATTGAAGCGTGGGGGCCTGCGAGGCCGGCAGGGGCGAAGCGTGGTGGGCCACCATGCGCCATTGAGCTGCCTTGCGAGGTTTCGCTGGTGTCCTGGGGGCATCGAGCGGAGCGGGGCGTCGCACGAAGATGTTGGTCGCCTGGACCAGGGCCTGGTCGAAGCCGCGCTCAAACGTGCTGGTGACGTGCTCGGTGCAGGCCACCCAGGCGACGTCGCCCTCGACGCGCACCCACACCGAGCTGATCTCCACCTTCATCCGCTGCGTGCTGGCGAAAATCCGCGCCCAGCTCTCGCGCACTTCTTCCCACCCCAGCATCAGGTCCCAGCCGGGATGGACGCACTCCACCCAGTCCTCCTGCAGCCAGACCGCGTCCATCTGCTCCATATCAAGCGCCGCGAACGCCTGATAGAAGCGGCGGTTGGCATCGCGGACGGCTTCTTCGGGGCTGTCGAGTTGCGGCGCCGCTCGGGTGGGCATGCCTGGCTCCGGTCGAACTTCGGAATCCAGCGAAGCGCTTTCATCCTGAGCCCGTCGGGGCGGGCGAAGGATCTCTCCGGGAACCATCTCTCCCCGAGGAGAGATTCTTCGGTCACCCGTCCGCCGCGCCGGACGGACTTCCTCAGAATGACAACCATTCTTCCTGTGTGTTCGTCATCCGCTCAGCCTTTGCTGCTGGCGACTTCGGCGCCCCGCACCGCGGCCACCACCAGCGCAATCTTGATGACTTCGCCCGGCAGAAACGGCAGAACGCCCGCAGCAAATGCCCGGCTCCAACCCATGGCAGCAAACGTGCCATCCGGGTGCAGGAACGGCATCAGCGCCAGCCAGGCGCAGCCCGCGGCGAAGATCAGCGCCTGTCCGGGCAGCAGCGCTCCCACCAGACGCAGCGTGGAGTTCCTGGCCCCACGTTCGACCAGCCAGCCGGTCAGAAACGCGCACACCGGGTAGGCCCACAGATAGCCCGCAGTCGGTCCGAGCAGCCTCGCCGCTCCCGGGGCGCCGAAGGGCTGAAAGACCGGCAAGCCCGCCGCCCCCTCGAGCAGGTACAAACCCAGCACCAGCGCGCCGCGTCGCGAGCCGAGCAGCACGCCCACGAGCATTACACCAAAAGTTTGCCCGGTCACGGGCACCGGCGTCCATCGCAACGGCAGGGCAATCCAGGCGCAGAGGGCCATCAGCAGGTTCGCCGCCGCCACACGCCCCGCATCCCAGAGGATGCCTTCGCCCGCGATCAACCGGTCTGCTAGAACTTTCGGTTGTGCCATCCGCAACCTCTCAGGGTCAGCCGATTATACCTGAGCCGCCCGCCGCCGGCACCCTGCGCCCGCCAGGAGTGCGCAGGCGAACAAACGGCGCATCCAGGCACGTTGGCTCATGGCTGCTTCTCTTTCTTGGTGGCCGTGGCGGGTGGCGCAAAATGCTTGGCCAGATAGTTGAGCATGGCCTCGCGGTCTGCGGCGCGAACCGGGGCGCCCCAGCGGGCCATCGTGTTCACAACACTGGTCCAGCCGCGGCGGTCGAGCTGTTGCTGCGCAATGATCCCGACATCGTGACACCCCAGGCAGGCGGCGCGCACTTTATCAGCGCCGGCACCCGGAGGCAGTGGGGTCTCGGCAGATGCGTCGAGGCGCGGGCCGAACTGCTGCGCAAAGTAGTCGATGAGGGCTTCGCGGTCCTCAGCCGCCACCGGAGCGCCCCAGCGGATCATCTTGTCCATTTCCCTGGTCCAGACACGGCGGTCGAGCTGTTGCTGTACGATGATGGCGGCGGTGTGGCAGCCGAGGCACGCCACCCGCGCCTTCTCCTGCATCGGCCCGGGCGGAAGGCCGCTTGTGGGCGCCTGTGCCAATGCCCGCGGGGTCTGGGTCGCGAGCAACCCGCCCAGCAGTGCCGCTGCGACCGCTCCGATGCACAGCGATGCGAGTACCGCGCTACGCTTCGACATGGATGCGCACCCTATCGATAACGTTCCAGAGATACCCTGAAGGATTCCACGCCGGCTCGGCGGGCTGCGTCCGTCCGGCGCTGTCGGTGGCCCGCGCCATCACCACGTAGGAGCCGGGTGCGGGCGGTTTCCAAACGTGCTCCCAAAGTCGCCAGGCGTACGGCGCCTTGTCCCGGCCGAAGGTGGCCGGTTGCCAGGTGCGGCCCTGGTCGGTGGAGACGTCCACTCGCGTCACCTCCTGCTCGCCGGCCCAGGCGGCGCCGGCGATGCGGATGGGGCCCGCCTTCCAGTGCGAGCCGTCGCCCGGGCGCGCAATGACGGACTTCACCGGCAATCCGGTAATTACGGAGGTTTCGTCCGGACTGATCTCGCCGCCCGGCGGCACGCTCCGGTTGGGGAACCGGTAGCCCGGCTTCATGAAATTGCCCTCGAACTCACGCTCGATCACGCGCACCTCTATCAGCCACTTCACCGACGCCGCGCCCAGCCAGCCCGGCACCATCGCCCGCAGGGGGAAGCCGTGCTCGATGGTGAGCGGTGCGCCGTTCATACCAGTGGCCAACAGCGTGTCCGGGTGCAAGGCCTTCTCGATGGGGATGCTGCGAATGAAGTCCGGCACCTTGCCGGGTGGCTCGTCAATCCCATTGAACGCCACGTGCTTGCCGGTCGCTTTCACCCCGGCGCTGCGGAGCACCTCGGCTAGGCGCGGCCCCGAGAACGCGGCATTGCCCACGCCGCCTCGCGTCCACTGGATGCCGGGGACGCGGGGGCGGTAGAACGAGCGGCCGTTCCCGGCGCATTCCATGGTGTCGGTCACCGTGGCGGGCTCGAATTTTTCAAGCTCGGCGAAGGTGAGCTCGAGCGGCCGCTCGACTTCGCCGGTCACCGCGAGGCGCCACTCCGCCAGGTTCACGCTGGGCAGCGGCAGGTGGTTGCGGACATAGAAAAGCTCGACCGGCGTCAGCCACGTATCAAGGAGGTGTATGGGCATCTCCAGGTCCATGTAACGAAGCGAACGCACAATCATTTTTTCTTTTCCCGGGACGAGCGGCTCCTGCGCGCCTGAGCGTTCCAGCCAGCCGAGAGGCGCAGCGGCAGCCAACGCGGCGGAGCCTAGCAGGCGCGCTCCAGTCCAGAGGAATTCGCGCCGCGGCAAGCCCGGGAAGGAGAGAGGACTCTGCGGAATGTTTTTCATGGGCTACCTCCACCGGGGTGACTCCACCAGGTCGCCACAGGCGGGGATTCTCTCTTTTCGGCTGTGGGGTGGCAAGAGGGATGTGGGGTCGCTGGCAGCGAATCAGCGGAAAAGCTCGCGCAGCAGGGCGGCCCCTTCCGCCTCGGTCAGGAGGTTCTTGCGAATCAGCAGACTGATGAGCTGGTTCAGGACGTGGCGCTCGTTGCGATGGAGCGGCTCGTTGCTGGTCGGCGCGGCCTGTTCCACCAAAGGCTCCACTTCGCCGCTGAGTTGGCCCACCCACGCCTGGAGAACTTCGAGTTGGTCGGGTGTGACCTGAGTGAAGGCGATTCCCATGCCCATCCCGACGTGGGCATAGACCACCGCCGACTGCACCTGGAAGGTCCGCCCGGCATAGGTCAGGCGCAACGTTACCGGCGTCCCCACAGGGAACGGGTTAATGGTGTCCACATAGCATCCACCCAGGCTCAGATCGCTCGTGCGTCCTGCGACCTTCGCCTTCGACCGGAGTTCGATAATCTCCGCAGTGGCCGTGAAGGGAAAACGGGCGTCGGCGCGGTGCTCCTGGGTCTCGGCATCGAGTGCGGGGGCGGGATGCACCTCGGTAACAACCAGATTGGCGCCGGCAATGGTTCGCTTTGGACGGTCTGGCATAGGTCGACGGTTTGACTTCGCGCATCTCGACCCCGCGGCCGATGGCGAAGTGCAGTCCGCAGTGGGTGCCCTTGTTGCGGCCCCCCGCGGCAAATGGAAGGGGTAAATCATTCTGGCCTGTCCGGTCAGCTTGAGGCAAGAGGAAAAAGCAGCGGTTAACTCAAGACTTAACGGGTATCGACGCGCGGGTCGGTGGGAGTGGCCACCGCGCCGTGCTTATCGGCCCCGCGGAGGGCGCCGCTGGAGTCGAGAAAGAACGAACGCCGCCCCGTCTTGCCGTATTCGGCTGGAGTGGCGGCCAGCTCGAAGCCGGGCTCCGCGCCTTCTTGAGATGGGGGCAAACTGCGGTAGCGGAATAGGTAGCCCCCCTTCTTGCCCGCCGCGAGCTCTGCGTCCACCAGCCCGGCTGCGTCAAGCGAAATGCCTGTCTTCGGCGCGGGCCCTAGCTGGTCGAGCGACTCCGGCAACCGGCCGAAGGCGCGCCGATAGGTGCCAACCGATTCCGCGATCTTGCGCAGCGCGGCGATGGCGGCGGCCTCGCTTGCTTCAAGTTCTGCGCTCTCCCACTGCCGGGCCAGCGCCGGCAGATCAAGCATCAGCAAACCAACGGAGAGCAATTTCCAGCCGCCGCCTTCGCGCACCAGACCGAAATCAATCCGCCGCGCTCCGGTCACCTCGACCGGCACGAAGGCGAGGTTTTCCCGCAGGCGCGTTTCGCCGAAGCGGAATTCGGCAGTGAGGCCCGGCGCCTCACAGCGCACCACCGTATGTCCCTGCGGGTCGCTGGAAAGCAGTGGCCGGCCGGGCTCATCGAGCAGCACGAAGCGCTTCATCAGCGCGAGGCGCGTTCCGGCGGCCAGTTCGCGGAGGACGGCGGCGTTGTCCGTGGTGAGCGTGCGCGCAAACTGCGCGGCGTCCTGGCGGCAGGCCGCCGTCAGCGCCTCAGCGAGCGTCGCCGAAGCGTTGTTCTCCGGTGCCTCCTGGGCGCTCAAGGATGCGCCGGTCGGCAGGCCCAGTAAAATCGTCAGGATGAAAACGGTTGCCGGACGGGTTTTCAAGGGACGGTCCTCAGTGGCGCCCTTAGGACTTGGCCTGCGAGAGGATGGCCGCCAGGTTCTGCGTGAACTTCGATCGCGGCATCACCTGCTGGCAACCTGCCGCCCGGGCGCGCTCGGCCAGCTCCGCCTGCACGTGAGAAAGAAATGCGATCACCGGCCGTTGGTTGCCCGCGGCGCGCAGCCGCTCGAGGGCCTCGATTCCGCCGTGGCGGGAATTGAGGTCCACGATCAGCAGCGCCGCGGAGCCCTGTTGAGCCTCGGCCAGCAAGGCCTCGCCCGTGGCGACTGCCTTCAGCTCGACGCCCACCTGCCGCGCCGTTTCTTGCATCTTGGCCTGAAAAAAAAGGTCGTCCACCAGAGCGACCACGTTTGCCATTGGTCCTCACAAGTCTCGATGGATCTTCCCCGTTTACCATGCGCGGCCCGCCGGGCACAAGCCCCCGTTCGTCCGGCGTCTTGCGGGTTGCAGGTGTTTCGACATCGCCGGCCGAGTACGGTATAAGGATTTGCGTTCCTCGGCTGCGGCCGATCCGGATGGATCCAGTCGTCCAAAGCGTGCTCAAAGCGTTTGATGAGTTGGGCCGCGAGGCGGTCGAGCTCTCCGCGCTCGCCGAGTTTATCCCGAGCGCAAGCAAAGGGCGAGCAGCGCCTGCCGACCCCGCCGCGCTCCGCACCCTGCTGGCGCAGCTCGTCGAGCAAGGTTGGCTCCGCCCCGCCGGCGCCCCGGACGCTTTTGTGCGCACCGAAGACGGCCGGCTCGCGCTCGCGGGACCTCGCGACGTCACGCTCTACACCCGCCCCGGCTGCCACCTCTGTGAGGAGGCCGAGGCACAAATCGCGCCGCTGCTGGCCCAGTTCGGTGCCAAGCTGCGCGAGGTCAATATCGAAGCCGATCCGGCATTGCGCGAGCGCTACAACGACGATGTTCCGGTCATTTTTCTTGGCGCGCGCAAGGTAGCCAAGCACCGCGTCAATCTCGAACAGTTCCGCCGCCAGCTCGCCTCCGCCGCGGGAAACTCGCGCTGACCTTCTGTGGATGTGAATTCAGTCCTCGGTGCTGGCTTTGGCGCCGACGCTCTGGTCCGGCACGTCGCCCGACCGGCCCTTGACGCGGTCGTAGGTGGTGACCTGGCACGTGGAACCGAGCGCCTCGTTGTAATACGTCGGCAGACCGAGCGCAGTGAGCAACTCCTCGTTGAACCGTCGCAGGTTCGCAAGCTGCTGCGCCACCGCCGGGAACTTCCGCCCGTCGTCGGTGAGCAAGAATTTCTGGTAGCCGGCGTCCCACAGCCGGGTGAACCGGGCGCCGATCAGAATGGAGGGCGGAATCGTCATCTGGTGGTGGCCGTCGGGGGTCCTACGAAACTCCGCGGCGCACCCATACTTTTCCACACGGGCCACGCCGCCGGTGCTGCTGACGTTGAACCCCGCGGCGGGGAGTCCTTCCAGGGTCGCTGCATCAAACACCACGTCCACATTCCACATGACAGAGCAGAATAAGGAACGCGCCGCCGGACTGTAAAGTCAAAACTGCTCACCGAGGAGGCTGCGGGATGGCGGACCCAAATACGACCAAAACGGTCGTATATCTAAATCGCGGTTCAGCCGGGCTTTTCGTTCGTTCGGCGTTTCAGCGCGCCCATTCCCTACTAAATCTAGGGCCTTTCTGCTAAGCTGTGTTATCTAAGATGAATACGCGGGGGACTTTACCGCATCTATTGGTGTAGGACGAATGCCCACCCAGCGGTTCCCTCGCGGGCGGGTCCGGCTTGGTTGGGGGGAAGCAAGGAATTTCCATGAGCGCGCTTAAAAACCCGTCATTGGCGGAGCCTCCTTTGTCGGTTTCGATGGCGGCAGGGGTCTCGCTGCTTGACCGCATCGGGAACACCCCGTTGCTGCGGCTCGAGCGGGTGGGCGCGAAATACCCTGAGGTCGAGTTTTACGCTAAGGCGGAATGGTTTAACCCCGGCGGCTCGGTGAAAGACCGGGCCGCGTTGAACATGATCCGCGAAGGCGAGCTTTCCGGCGAGCTGCGGCCGGAAAAGACCATCCTCGACTCAACCAGCGGCAACACGGGTATTGCCTACGCTATGATCGCTGCGGCCAAAGGCTACGGGGTGAAGTTGTGCCTGCCGGCGAGCGCCACGATCGAGCGCAAGCGTATCCTCACGGCCTATGGTGCGGAGCTGGTGCTGACGCCGGCCGACCAAGGTTCTGATGGCGCCATCCGCCGTGCCCGGCAGATCTACGCCGAGGACCCCGCCAAGTACTTTTACCCGGATCAGTACAGCAATCCGGCGAACTGGCGGGCGCACTACCAGACCACCGCCGTGGAAATCTGGGAGCAGACTCGGGGCCGCCTGACACACTTCGTCGCCGGCCTCGGCACCAGCGGCACTTTTGTCGGCACTACGCGCCGGCTCAAGGAATTGAACCCGGCGGTTCGCTGTATCAGCCTTCAGCCCGACTCGGCCTTTCACGGCCTGGAAGGCTGGAAACACATGGCCAGCGCGATTGTCCCGAAGATTTACGACGCGAGTTTGGCCGATGACGATCTGGCCGTGCGCACCGAGGACGCCTACCGGCTGGCAAAGCGCTTGGCCCACGAAGAAGGTCTGCTGGCCAGTCCCAGCGCCGCCGCGGCGCTGGCCGGCTGCTTCCAGGTTGCGAAATCGCTGCCGCGAGGGCAGCGCGCCGTGATCGTCACCGTTTTTCCTGACTCCGGCGAAAAGTATTTAAGCGAGAGATTCTGGGAAGAGGAGTGAAGTAGCCGAGAGAACGCATCATGCTTTATCTGAGTGAAGAGCTGGCGCAGCGAATCCGGACGCAGGCAGCGGAGAGTTATCCGCACGAATGCTGCGGCGCGCTCGTGGGAGCGGAAGGCAAGAACGGGCGAGAGGTGCGGGAGCTTTTCCCGCTGGTGAACCGCCGCGAGGATTCGCCGCGCAACCGCTTCTCCATCACTTCCGACGATTTTCGGGTTGCCGAAAAGGCGGCACAGAAGGCCGGGCTGGAGCTGGTCGGTTGGTACCACTCGCATCCGGACCACCCGGCGCTGCCAAGCGAGTATGACCGCGAGCACGCCTGGCCGTGGTACAGCTACGTCATCCTCAGCGTGGCCGGGCGCGAGCCCGGGCACATGGCCTCGTGGCGGCTGGCGGACGACCGGTCGCGCTTCGAGCCGGAGGAGATGGAAGAGTGAAGCTCGGCCTGTCGGCGCGGCTGGGGGCCGACGCCGCGCCCTCACGCTGAGCAGTTCGGGAGGAGAGAGTCGATGGCAGTGAAGGTGATCATTCCAACGCCGCTGCGGCCCTATGCGGGCAAACAGGAAAGCGTCGAATTCGACGCTCGCACCGTGGGCGAGGCGCTCAGCCGCCTCACGACGAGGTATGAGGAGCTGCGCAAACACCTCTACACCGACGAAGGCAGAATCCGCAGCTTTGTCAACGTCTACCTGAACGACGAGGACATCCGCTACCTGCAGAAGGAAAACACTCAGATCAAGGACGGCGATACGATCAGCATCGTGCCCTCGATCGCCGGCGGGACCCGCAGCTAAGGAGAACGCGCATGGCCACCAAGCTCGAACCGCTCACCAGCCACCCAGCCGAGCTGAAGCTCTCCAAAGAAGAGATCTTGCGCTACAGCCGCCACCTGATCATGCCGGAAGTGGGCATGGAAGGTCAGCTCAAGCTGAAGCAGGCGAAGGTGCTGTTGGTGGGCACCGGCGGCTTGGGCGCGCCGCTAGGACTCTATCTGGCCGCGGCAGGCGTGGGTCGGCTGGGGCTGGTGGATTTCGATGTCGTGGACTTCACCAACCTCCAGCGCCAGGTGACGTTTGCCACCAGCGACGTCGGCCGGCCAAAACTCGAGGCCGCCCGCGAGCGCCTGGCCGGGCTCAACCCCGAAATTCAGATCGACACTCATGAGACCAAACTCACCAGCGCCAACGCCCTCGAGATCTTGCGCGAATACGACATCGTCGTGGACGGCACCGACAACTTCCCCACGCGCTACCTGGTGAATGACGCCTGCGTGTTGCTGGGTAAGCCCAACGTTTACGGCTCAATCTTCCGTTTCGAGGGGCAAGCGACGGTGTTCGGCTACCCGGGCGGGCCGTGCTACCGGTGCCTGTATCCCGAGCCGCCGCCGCCGGGGCTGGTGCCGTCGTGCGCCGAGGGAGGAGTGCTGGGTGTTCTGCCGGGGATCGTCGGAGCGATCCAGGCCATGGAGACCATCAAGCTGATCCTGGGCCGCGGCGATCTTCTCGTGGGCCGCCTGCTCCTGTTCGATGCGCTGGCAATGCATTTTCGCGAACTCAAGTTGCGCAAAAACCCTGCTTGTCCTGCCTGCGGCGAGCACCGCACCATCACCAAACTGATCGACTACGAAGAGTTCTGCGGCATCCGCGGCGAGGAGGCTCCGGCGCCGGCCGTGCAGGTGCCGGAGATCACTCCGCGCGAGCTGAAGGCGCGTCTGGACCGCGGCGAGGAGGTCTTCATCCTCGACGTCCGCGAGCCGCACGAGTATCAAATCTGCAACCTCCGCGGCCATCTGATCCCGCTGGGAGAGCTGCCGCGTCGCGCACACGAGCTCGACAGCTCGCGCGAAATCGTCGCGCACTGCCGCAGCGGAAAGCGCTCGGCCGAGGCCGTCGAGTTCCTGCGCAAGGCCGGCTTCCGCAAGGTCTGGAACCTCAAGGGCGGCATCCTCGCCTGGGCGGATGAAGTGGACCCCTCGCTGCCGAAATACTGAGGGGGCTGATCCAGCAATGATCCGCATGCGCCTCAACTGGAGGTTCATTTCGTGTCAGGGCTGTTGTTGTTTTCCGGCGGGGTGTGGCCCGGGTCCTTGATGGACTGGATTTCGAGCTCTTCACCCGCCGGGCTTCGCAGCCGGCGGGTTATTTGTTTTTGGTCGAGTTTCTGGAACGCCGGATTTTTTGCTCCGGCGCAATCCCAAAGGAGGCAACAATGGCAGCCTACGAAGAAACCCTCGAAGCTAATCAGCAGTACGCCCGATCGTTTAGTCTGGCTCACCTGGAGATGCCGCCGGCGCGGAAGCTCGCGGTGGTGGCCTGCATGGACGCCCGGCTGACGGTTGAGCAGTTCCTGGGGCTGAAGACTGGCGAGGCGCACATCATCCGCAACGCCGGAGGCCTGGCGACCGACGACGCTCTGCGCTCGCTCATCATCTCCACGCGCCTGCTCGGCACGCGCACCATCTTCGTGATCGAGCACACCGACTGCGGCATGCTCACCTTCCAGGATGAGCAATTGCGGCAGCAGTTGAAGGCTGAGACCGGAAAAGATACTTTGCACCTCAGCTTCCACACCTTTACGGATCTGGAGGCAAACCTGCGCACGCAGCTTCGTCACATCCGCGAGAATCCGTTCCTGCCGCCGGACATCGAACGCGCGGATTCATCTACGACGTGCGCAGCGGTCGCCTGCGCGAAGTGAGCGAGACAGCCGAGGCGCGTTCGGCCTCCTTGAGTTCTCGCTGAACTCCGTCTATCGTGGGAGCGCTTGTTCGCTGAGGCCAACATTTCTCCAACAGGGAGGAACCTATGCCGTCAACCAAGATCACCCCGACCAACAACGGCCCGCTTCGCATCGAGGGCGATTTTGAAATCCTGGACCCGCAGGGCAAGGCCTTCGGCCTGGCGGGCCGCACGGCGCTTTCGTTGTGCCGCTGCGGCCATTCGGCGAACAAGCCCTTCTGCGATGGCACGCACAACAAGATCGGCTTCCAGAGCGAGGTCGAAGCTCGCGACCTTCCGCCACCAAAGCCGAAGCCTCAGCTTTAGCAGAATGCTGCTCCGACTCCCCGCGCATAGCTTCCCCTAAAGGTTGAGCGGGAGCTGTTCCAGCCCGCGGAAGATCAGCCCTTTACGACAGCGGACTGACTCCGCCCCCTCTGCGAGACGCAGATTGGGGGAACCGACGGAACAACATCGTTGCGACGGCGCGCACAACTGGGTCGACTTCCAGACCGAGGTGCAGGCCCGCGACCTGCCTCCTCTCAGATCCAAATTCTAATTGCTCCTGCGCCTCCCTTTGCCTGTCGCTCGGCGACTCGCCCCAGCAAGGGCCGTGCAAAACCGCAGGTTCGTCCTCGGGCTGTGACCAGACTGAAGTTGGGTAACGGGGGTTCTGTCTCGTAACCTTTCTACACGCCGCACCGGAATACCTGCGCATGTCCAAGACTGTTGTACCGCGGGGCTTCCTGTACAACTAATGATCTTTCAGAGGGTTACATCCAGGCAGGGAGAAGCCAAGTAAGGCCGCCGAGTTGCACCAGCTAAGCCCGGGATGTCTTGTTCGTGGGTTGTCTCGGGGGAGCGTTGGACACGCTGGAGCAACTCGGGAGGGCGGTCGGGCGCGTTTGCTGGCGTCTTCGCTGGGTGCTTGGCCTGGCGGGCGGCGCAGTCTCTCTCGCGCTACTCTGGTGGCTGCGTCATCTGAGTTTTTCCTCCGACCCGCTGCTCTTCGCCTACCTTGAACTGGTTGGCAGCCTGCTCAGCTTCACCTACGCTGCGAACGCCCTGATCCGTTTTCGCGGCACGCACGACCGCATCTCGCTGATCCTGGCGCTTAGCTTCGTGCTCTCCGGTCTGATCGAGACAGGTGCGACATTTGGAATTCACAACCTGCTCGCGGACGGGCCTGTGGCGCAGTTGCACGTTCCGCTGGCGTGGATGGTGGGCCGGACGCTGCTCGCCGCCTTGCTGTTGGCGGCGCTGGTGATCGAGCGGCGGCTGCCGAACGCCCGCGAACCCGGCCGGGAAATTGCCGCGGCGTTTGTCGTCGTCGGCGCGGTCGCTTACCTGACCAGCGCGGCATACCTCAGCGTGCCGGCTGACCCGACGATCCACCCCGCAGCGTTGGTGGCCCGCCCCTGGGATTTGTTTCCGGCGGCGATCTTTCTGCTGGCGGCGGTAGGCTTCCGCCGGCGCTTGCGGATCGCCGTTTCGGCTTTCGACTACGCCCTCTGTTGGGCCGCCGCATTGAACGTCGCGTGCCACGTGGTGGCCAGCCAGTCGGTGCGCATGCTTGATGCCCCCTTCACCGTGGCGCAGTTCCTGAAGGTGTCGAGCTATGCGGTGGTGCTGGGCGGCGCGCTGATTGACAATGCCCGCCTGTTTGACCAGGTCAGGAAACTGGCGGTCAGCGACCCGCTCACTGGGCTCGGCAATTACCGCCGCCTGCTCACCGCGCTCGAAAGCGAGATCCAGCGCTCCCGCCGCACCGGGCGGCCCTTCGCTGTCCTGTTGCTCGACCTGGATGGGCTCAAGACGATCAATGACCACCACGGTCACCTGGTGGGCAGCCGGGCGCTGTGCCGGCTCGGCAACATCCTGCGCTTCCATTGCCGGGCTATGGACACGGCAGCGCGCTATGGTGGCGATGAATTTGCCCTGGTGCTGCCCGAAGCCAGCCGCGAGGCCGCCGGGCGCGTGGCGCAGCGCATCTGCGAGCGGCTCGCAACGGACGGCGAGAAGCCGCTGCTCTCGGTAAGCGCGGGTGCGGCCGTCTTTCCGCAAGACGGCGAGACCATCGAGAAGCTGTTGGGGGCGGCCGATGGCGCCTTGTATCGCATGAAGGGCCACGGCAGCGGGATCCGGGAGTTCGCCCGCATCGCCGCCTGCCTGTAGCGCAATCCCGGGAGGCTTCATGCCGAAAAGCTTCGCGGTCGAACGCTTGGAAAAGCGCGTTCCCATGGAAGTGGCCGTGAAAATATCCGGAAATGAGCGCATCCCCGGCGTGGAGACGGCCTTCACCGAGAATGTCAGCTCCCGCGGTGCCCGGGTGGTTACGGTGCGCCGCTGGCGGCCTGAGGATCGCCTGCTGTTCGCGTCGCTCCCGGGCGATTTCCGGGCGACCGCGCGCGTGGCCTACTGCCAGCCGCTGCGGGGCGAAGGCTTTGCCATTGGTCTTGAGTTCCTGGAGCCCACCGGTCAGTGGGTCATCCGCTCTCTGGTAGGCTCAGGAGAATCGCTGCACGGATAGGAGGAATGAAGGAAGGTAAAAACTGGCGCAAGGAACGTTGTACCGCGAGCGCCGGTCGTCCCCAACGGGGGGACTGCCGGCGCTGGCGTTTTCTGGCGGTGTATTGGGTGTAGCATAGGCGCAGCATCAACCCGGGCGGAGGAGCCTTCCATGCAGACCAAGAAACGCGCCGTACGCGCCTATGTGCTGATCAATGTCCGCGCCGGCTACGCCAAGCGCATCGCGCTTGAACTCGCGGCCATGCCCGGCGTCCTATCTTCGCACGCCTGCTGGGGCGTGCCCGATGTGTTCGCCTACGTCGAGGTAGGCAGTCAGCGTGAGCTCGATGACCTGATCATGGAGCGGATCCAGAAGATGGACGGTGTCGAGCGCACTGACACGCACATCGCGCTCGATTGAGTGGCGTCCGGGGCTCCCCCAAATCCGCGCCAACTCTGTTCCTATGTTTCTCCTTGGAGCCGGGCAAGGCATTCGTGGGAGGGATTCCTCGGTGCGACCCGCGCGCCGGTGCAAGGCTGCGCTCCGGGAGACAATGGAATAAGCCGCAACTCTGGTTCAGGCATGAGAGCTCCCCAAGATGAGCTTATCGTAGAGGCGCAGCGTTTTCGCGACCATAGCGTCCGCAGTAAAGCGCTGAAGGATGCTTTCCCGTCCGGCCGTTCCGAGGCGTTTCGCAAGGTCCGCATCGCTCAGTAGCCGCACCAGTGCGGCTGCGAAACCCTCCGCGCGAAAGTCGGCGACGAGCAGGCCGTTTCGCTCGTCGACGATCTCTGGTACTCCGCCGCTCGCCGTCGCGACCACCGGCAGGCCGCAGGCCATCGCCCCAAGCAGCGCGCTGCCGAGCCCTTCCTCCCGCGAGGGAAACGCGAAAACATCGAGCGCGGCATAAACCTGCCCGACATCTTCGACGAATCCGACGAACTGTACGGCGGATTCCACCCCCAGTTCGCGCGTCAGTTGCTTGAGCGATTCGCGGCCCGGTCCGTCGCCTGCCACGAGCAGCCGGCATTCTGGAAACTGCTTGCTCAATATGGCCAAGGCACGGACCAAGATGTCATGCTGCTTCTGCGCCACGAGATAACCCACGCACCCGAGCAGTTTGTCGTTCTCGCCAATGTCCCACCGTTGTCGCGCCTGCCGGCGCACCTGGGCCGAAGGCCGCGGCGGAACCTCTATGCCGTCATGGATAATATCCACGCGCTCGGCCGCAATGCCGGACGCGATCACGCGGTCCGCCACAAAGCGCGAGACCGCGATAATGCGCTGCGCGGCATGGTAGCGAGCCCGGGCGATGGGGTTGCTTTGCAGCGGAAAACCGACGCGGCGCGAGACCACCACCGGGACGCGGCGATGTGCGCCCGCGAGCCAAGTTGCGGTGAGGGCGTCCGGTTCGTTGGCATGGACCAGATCAAAATGCCGCCGAGCCAGCAGCCGGCGCAACAGGAGCGCGGCCTGCAAGCGCGCGGCGCGGCGCCCCACGCCGTGTACGGGGATGCCCTCGACCTGGGCGCGATGCGCCAACGGGCGCTCACGCAGGGCGAGCAGCTCAGCGGGATGGCCGCGAGCGCGCAAGCCCCGCAGTGTCAGCAGCGCCTGGTTTTGGCCGCCCCGCCACTCGGGCTCGAGATCAACGCAGAGAGGTGTCAAAGGGTTGTCGGCCGCTTCTCGGGGGCCGCGGCTGGTTTGAGGGAGCCGCCGCGCACAAGCAGCCCGAGTTTGCGGTATTTGAGAAACACATACCGGGCGGCCATGCGCGCGATCAGCCAGCCGCGATAACCGTCCAAAAAGCCTGCCTTCAGGACAAATGTTTGCACCAACGTCCACGGCGGAGCCAGCAACATCCTGAGAAGCCAGTTGCGGCGACCGGCGGCGTGGAGTTGCTCAGCCGCGAGCGTCGTGTAGGTATTCATCTTGGAGATGTGCTCGTCAACAGAGCGGACCGTGTAGTGGTACAGGTCGCCCTCGAGGTGCCCGACGGGGCCTTTCACCTCGAGCGATTCGTGCACAACGCCGACAAATCGAGCCAGATCGCGCCGATACAGCCGCACTTTTCGGTCCGGATACCATCCGGAATGGTGAATCCAACCCCCCAAGTAATTGGCCTTGCGTGCAAACTCATAGGCCGCCGCCTTAGGGGGGCTTTCCTTCCACATCCGCAGCGATTCTCGCAGCTCCGGACTCAATTCTTCGTCCGCGTCCAGGCCGAGGATCCATTCGTGGCTTGCCTCTGCGGCAGCGACGTTTTTTTGGTCTGAGTAATTAGTCCACGCCCGTTGGATGACGCGAGCCCCGTGCTGGCGCGCAATCTCACAGGTACGGTCGGTGCTGCCGCAGTCCACCACCACGATTTCTTCCGGCAGATCGGCGACCGAGGCCAGCGCGCGCGGCAGGTTTCGTTCTTCGTTCAGGGTGATTAGGGTGGCAGTCAGACGGTTCATGCGGGAAACAGAGGGTACAGTATCACAGAACAGCGTTGGGGTTGGGGACCTGGAGGCCGCGTGGGAGCGGCACTATCGTAGAGTTTTCGGCGTGATCGTCACCAGCACCACGGTCGAGCCGATGCGGAATTCCGAGAGGTGGGAGAGTTCGGCGGCGCGCACGCGCTCTCCGTTGACGAAGGTGCCATTGGTGGAGTCGAGGTCGCGCAGCCGCACCACGTCGCCCTTCACTTCTACAGCGCAGTGCGAGCGGGAGATTTCCGGGTCGTTGATCTCCACGTCCGCGGCGGCTCGGCCGAGCACTACCCGTGGCTTGTCCAGTGCGCAGGCCAAACCCTTGGCCGGCCCCGCAATCACCGAGAGCGTCACGGTCCGGTCAGCGGGCAGCGAGAGCTCCTGGTATTGGCCGGCAAAGGTGGCGCCGGGGCCTGCGGCCCCCGGGCTGCGCGCAAACAAGGGCAGCGGCGAGACCACCTGCGTGCGGTTGGGACTCCGCACCACCTCGACGATGTTTGTCTGACCGCACTTCGAACAGTGGAATTGCACCCGGGGATGGTTCCCGATCTGGGCATCGCTCAGGGTGTGCTGGGCCCCGCAATGGGAGCAGGCCGTCTGCATCAAGATCTACTCTAGCATGAAGCCCTTGCCGGAGAGCGGGCGTCGCCGCCGGCGTTGTCCAATCCTCTAAACAGCGCCGAGCGCGGGGTCGGAGCCTGGGCAGAACGAGTCGCAGATCTCCCCCTGCGGCGTGGCGGGAGCTGCCGCCTTCAGGATTAGGGTGTTTTTGGCCGGTGCTTGAGCTTGGGGCGGTCGGGGTCAACCGGGGTGCCATCCGGATTGCGCTCGGTTTCGCTTGGGGCAGCTCCGGAAGCTGGGTCGGTCTGGCTGGAGTTGTTTCCATGGGAGCGCGCATAGCTCTGTTGCGCCGCGTAGACTTCGGCGCCCGGCAGCGCCACCTCCCGGTCCAGGATGATCAGGAAGGGCATCCCTGGCTCGAGATAAATGTCCGACCCTTTGTGCGACATCATAATCAGCAGGGCCACTGCGGCGCCGGCGCCCGCGCCAACCGCCGCGCCCTTGCCGCCCCTGATCTGCGAACCCAGCAGCGTCCCCTCGATGGTGTACAGCGCCAGGCTGTAGAGGTCGGTGGTGCGTTTGCTGTCCGAAGAGAGCCGCCCGCGGCCCTTCATGTCCGGTGAATCGAGGCGCGCCGCGATTTCCGTGGCGGCGCCGGTCGAGAGATTGATCCGGTCCACTTTCACGCGCAGCACGCCCGGCTTGCCGAAGCGCCCGGGGCGCTGCGCCTCGATCACACTGCCGGTGATGGCGGTGTCCGGCGGAATCTCGAGCTGGTCGTTGACGCGCAGCGCATCCGATGTGCGGAATGTCACCTGTTGCCCCTGCTTCGCAATGCGCGTGCTAAGCGGAGTGTCCAGCACCACGGCGATGCGCGTGCCCGCCGGGATTACCGCGTGCGCCGGCAACGACGGTGGCGGTGGGGCCGGTTCAGGCGGCTTCGGTTGCAGTGCGGGTTGTGGGGCGGGCTCCGGAGTCGGCTGTTCGGGCGGAGGGGGCGGCGGAGGAATCCTCGGGTTGATGGTGCCTTGCTGGGCGGCCGCAGGCAAGCTGAACAGGACGAGCGCCCACAACCATACGAGCGCACGACCCGTAGTTTCCCGCCGCATCAGGCCACCTCCCCAACAATACAGTTAGGTGCAGGGCAGGGCGGAAGGTTGCCTGGGGGTGGGGGGCTTGCCCCCGCCTGACTCTTCACTGCACGAAGCCCACCGTCGTTTCGGGAACGGGTTCGGGCGATTCGCGAATCACTCCAAACTGCGCTTCGTAGCGGCTGATGTTCTCGCCGAGCGCGCGCCACAGGCGTTTGGCATGCCCCGGGCTCAGGATCAGACTGGAGACCAGCTTGCCCTGCGCCACGTTAGGGAAAATGTAGATGAAATGCAGTGTAAACTCTTCGGCATTGTGGTGGATCATCACCAGGTTGCTGTACTGCCCGATCAGCTCTTTCTCATCGGCCTTGATCTGCACCTGATTTTTGGCTGGCTCGACCACTGTCTCCTCCGCCGCGCCTTAAACTGAGCGCCCTTGAACTTCCCGCAGAACACTACCACAAAGCCCCGGCGGCAGACAGCTTTCACCCGTGATTTCCCTGAGCTGCCGGGCGGCCCGGGTTGTTGTTTGGGAAAAGGAATCGCGCGGCGGGTTGACGCGCTGCTTTATTAAGTGTAGTTTATATCTGGAGTTTATTCTGATTAACTAAAGGCTGTACCCCGGGTCCGTGCCTCGCCCCCAGGATAAATGGCTGGAACAGAATCTCCGATCGAGTTGAAGCCCCGCGAAGGCTGGCGCAAGGCCGCCCACCTGCCCTCGCTGCCGGAAGCCTACCGCACCATCCCGGTATATGCCGGCGCTTCGGTGTGGCGCAAGCTCCTGGCCTTTGCCGGACCGGGTTACCTGGTTGCCGTCGGCTACATGGACCCTGGCAACTGGGCCACTGACATGGCCGGCGGCTCCCGGTTCGGCTACACCTTGCTCAGCGTCGTCCTGCTCAGCAGCCTGATGGCCATGTTCCTTCAGGCGCTCGCGGCCAAGCTGGGCATCGCCACCGGCCGCGACCTCGCGCAGGCCTGTCGGGATCATTTTTCTCGGCCCACGGCCATCTTTCTTTGGGTGATCTGCGAAGTGGCCATCGCCGCCTGCGACCTCGCCGAAGTGCTCGGCTCGGCGGTGGCGCTGAAGCTGCTTTTCGGCCTGCCGCTGCTCGCCGGCGTCATCCTTACCTCGCTGGACGTGCTGCTGGTACTCGCCCTGCAGGGCCGCGGGTTCCGCTGGGTCGAAGCGCTGGTCATCACGCTGATCGCCACGATTGCCGGCTGCTTCGCCTATGAGATTTTCTTTGCGCGTCCCCTGTGGCTGGAGGCGGCCCGCGGCTTCCTGCCGAGCGCGGAGATCTTGCGCCACCGCGAAATGCTCTACATCGCCATCGGCATCCTGGGTGCGACGGTGATGCCGCACAATCTCTACCTGCACTCCAGCATCGTCCAGACCCGCGCCTTCCTCCGCGAGCCCGAGCACAAACGCGAGGCCGTCAAATTCGCGATCCTGGATTCGACCATCGCGCTGGGGTTCGCCCTGTTCATCAACAGCGCCATCCTGGTCCTCGGCGCTGCGGCATTTCATCAGCGTGGCATGACGCAGGTCGCCGACATCTCCGAGGCCTATCAACTGCTCACTCCGGTGCTCGGCGCGAGCCTGGCGAGCACGCTGTTTGCCGCGGCGCTCCTCAGCTCGGGACAAAACTCCACCCTCACCGGCACCCTGGCGGGCCAGATCGTCATGGAAGGCTTCCTGCACATTCGCCTGCCGCCCTGGCTTCGCCGGCTCATCACCCGGCTGCTGGCGATTGTGCCGGCGGCCATCGTGATCGGGGTGATGGGCGAAGGCCAGCTCACCAACCTGCTCATCCTGAGCCAGGTGGTGTTGAGCTTCCAGCTACCCTTCGCGGTGGTGCCGCTGGTGTTGTTTACCAGCGACAGGCGGAAGATGGGCGAGTTTGCAAATCGCCGCTGGGTCGTCGTCGTTGCCTGGGTGGTGACCGCGGCCATTATTGCCCTGAACGCCGAGCTGATCTGGCTGCTGGCCCGACAACAGCTTTAGTTCCGGCCAGCGCTTTTCCGATGACGCTGTTTCCGGCCGGGGAAACCGCCGTGAGAATTCCGGGATCTTATGCCATGATGGGCAGCGGAGTTGAAGCTCGGGTGTCGAGACCCGGGTTGCAGGCTAGATCGTCGGCGGGGCGCCCGGCAGATAGCGCTTGAAGCCGCGTTCGGAGGGGCGAAAGAGCAATGAAAAATCATCACGCCAATTTGCGGATCGCAATCCTGCTGGCGCTCGCCCTGGCGCTGGCGGCCTGGGCTGTTGCGCACGGCAAGAAAGATTGGCCGGCTCCGGAAGACGCCAAGAAGCTGAAAAACCCCGTCGCCGCGACGGATGCCTCACTCGCCGCGGCCAAGGCTATCTTCCTCGATAACTGCGCGCAGTGTCACGGCGAGGGAGGCAAAGGCGACGGCTCCGAAGCCCCGATGTACGACGTAAAGCCCGCAGACTTCACCGACGCACACATGATGGGTGAGATGACCGACGGGGAAATCTTCTGGAAGATCAGCGAAGGCCGGCGGCCCATGCCGGAGTTCAAAAAGCGGCTCACCGAGGACCAGCGCTGGCAACTGGTGAACTACGTGCGCACCTTTGCGCCCAAGCTCGCCCCGGCGCCCAAGCCCAATGGAACGCCAGCGAAGAAGAAGAGCTCTCCGCCCAAGTCCTGACGGAAGCCGAGTATCTTTGTGACCCAGCATTCAGCGAAGAACCGGCTTTGTGCCGATTGCCATCACCCGAACCGTTCGGAAGATTGTCTTTCGCTGGGCCTTTAGAGAAGTGCACGAAGCCGAAATTCAAAAAGAGCCCGGCTCAAGCAATCCCAATCTCGCCAGACCGGACCCTTTCGAGTCCTACTTGCTTCTCCGAGATTTCTTCCAGCATTGCGAGCGCACGGGAGTTCTTGCCGCCTCCGAGCAGCAGGTGCTTACGAGATTGAAGCTGGAGGGCTTGTCTGCAAAACAACTAGCTCAGTTCGAAGGAAGCACCTCGGAGGAAGCTGTTCACCACCGTTCTTACCGGATCATGGCCCGGTTACGCAAAGCAGCCTCCCGCCTTCGCTCACATGCCCACCGATAGGTTCAGGCATTTCTCAGGACCTGTAGTCGGTATCTGGTTGGATGGGCTGTTCCCGCCAGGTATCAGTAAATATAACGCAACTTTTGGCGGGTGAACCGGGATTTGCCTTCTGCGAGCACCTCTTAATTCAAAAGAGCTTTGACACGACGAATTCTTAAGATTGACACGCAGCGGGCGGAGGCGTATCTAGGAAGCAGCGCGCCATCCCCGCCTCTACCCGTGCGGCGCGCACTTTTCGAGCTTCCAGGAGGATTCCATGAGTGCAACCGTACGTCCAGTTCCCGAAGGATACCATACCGTCACGCCGGCGATCACGTGTCGCGGGGCGGCGGGTGCGATCGAGTTCTACAAGAAGGCCTTGGGCGCAAAAGAAATCGCACGGATGGAGGGCCCCGGCGGAACGATCGCGCACGCGGAAATTCAGATCGGCGATTCGAAAATCATGCTGGGCGACGAGTGGCCCGGGCAAACGGCCGCGCCATCGGCGACGGCGCCTGCCTCGGCGAGCCTCTTCATCTATCTGCCGGAGGTGGACAAGGCGTTCAATACCGCCGTGGCCGCTGGATGCCAGGTGGTGATGCCGCCGACGGACATGTTCTGGGGCGACCGATACGGAAAGTTGCGGGATCCCTACGGACATCACTGGGGCTTGGCCACGCACATCGAAGACGTTTCGATGGAAGAGATGAAGCGGCGGTCGGATGAATTCATGGCGAAGATGGCGAAGGGAGCCGGGCAGAGCTGAGCGGCCCGTTTGCCAGTTGCGGTTCCTGGGGCAGCCGGAACGCCAACTGCATCGGTCTTCCCGGGCTGAAGAATGGGAGATTGCCCCGAGGAGTTCAGGCGCCGCATCCACTCAACCATTGTCTGACCTCGCCTGCTCGCTTTAGGGAGCGCAACGTGCCGCGTACTTTGTACCCGTCTTTGAGCAGCCGCAAGATGCAATGGCCCGCGACGTATCCGGAGGCGCCTGTGACAAGAACCAGATCTGAACCCATCGTTATCCCGTT